>JARDZI010000205.1 GCA_029240935.1 Clostridiales bacterium | reverse complement strand
AACTCCACTGAATATAATAATGATAATTATGATAGTAACAGCTATGTTGTGCTTAAAATCAGGAATTAAAACCATTAGTATTATATTTGATATACTGCTGCCTGTATTTATATTTTTCATAATTTTTTTAATAACTCTACCAATTAATGCAGCGGATCCAAAAAATTTACTGCCAATACTTCATAACGGAATAAAGCCTGTTCTTAGAGGAGCAATAGAAATTGTTGACCCAGTTTTAGGCTGTGGAATAATTGGCTATGTACTTCCTTACATTGAGAAAGTTAAGAAAAAACGCATGATAATGTATATCTTTATTAGTATATCAATAACCTGTTTCATATATCTTGCTATTATGCTTCTGGTGATAATGGTATTTGGTACAAATGAGATACAATTCTTAATGTTTCCTACCATTACCATATATAAATCCATAGCATTGCAAACACAGGTTTTTGAGAGAGCTGAAGCCTTATTTATGACTGCTTGGATTCCTACCACCTTTACAACTGTATGTGTGTATTATTTTGCTGGGTTCTTAAATCTTAAGGCACTTGTTAACTCTAAGCAGGATAAAGTTATTATGTATATTTTAATAGTGATAGTAATGGTCATAGCTAATCTTCCAAAGGATATGGCTGAAATGTTTAAATACCTTGAATATAATGCGAAGTTAGCTCAGGCTTTAAATCTTGTATATGTACCTGTATTCACATCTATAGTTCTATATAAAGCTAAAAGAGGTAAGAAATATGGGAAACAAAACAACTAAAGTTATATGTGCTCTTTTACTTTCTTCAGCTGTTGTTTCCATGACCGGCTGCTGGGATTATCATGAGCTGCAGCAAAGGGGCTATGTACTGGGAATTGCTATTGATACACCAGAAGCGGTAGAAGAGAAGCTTGAGGGTGGTAAAGGAAAGTATTCAGGCGATTTAAAAAAGACTCCATCAACAGAAGAGGATAAGCCTAAATATGCCTTCACTATTCAAATTCCTATCATATCCAGATCTCAGGTTAAGCCTACTGGCCAAGGTGGGGGAGTAAGTACAGGAGATAAAAGAACCTGGGATTTAACATCTGTGGGAAGTTCATTTTTTGAGGCTAGCAGAGAATTTGCTACACGACTCGATTATCCTGCCTTTTATGAGCATATGCAGGTCCTCGTTATAAATGAAGATGCAGCTCGAATAAGTATAGCTGAGCCTACAGATGTAATGCTTAGGAATAGCGAAATGAGAAGAAGGATGAAAGTATACATAACGCCTCAACCAGCATATACAGTTTTAGAGGTGGTACCTAATATTGATGATTATTCAGCTATATATCTAAGAAACTTGACCAATACTTTCAAGGAAACGTCAAGAGTAGCATATAAAGTAGATATTGGTCAAGTATCAGAAAATATACATAGCAATATGGATTATATACTTCCCCGAGTTATTACAACCAAGGAAGAAATAAAAATTGAAGGATGCTCAATAATTAAGAAAGATAAATTGGTGGGCTCACTTGGAGAGGTTGATACTGCAAACGTAGAGTGGATTAAAGATTTAGCTAAAGGTGGCTCGCTAACAATAAAAATGCCTGGAAACCCAGATCAACGACTAACTTTAGAATTAAAAAAATTAAAAAGTAAAGTTAGACCAGTTATTAATGGAGAATCAGTTACTATGAAAATAGATGTTAAAGCTGAGGTTGATATAGCTGAACAGCTTAGAGATAGTTATAAAGACAACTTTAACGAATCCTTTATCGATGAGGTGGAGAGAGCAGCTTCGAGGAAAGTGGAATTTGAACTTGCTCAAACTATTAAATATGTCCAAGATGAATTTGGTGCTGACATATTCTTATTTGACGTGGCCTTGCAAAGATATGCTCCTGACGCATGGGATAAAGTTAAAGAAAATTGGAGTGAACTTTTCGAGCAGCTTGATGTTGATGTAAGCGCTGCAGTAGATGTTAGAAAGAGAGGCTTGCTAAAATAAAATGAAGACTCGGGATTGGCGTATCCCGAGTTTGTTTATCTATTATAAATAAATGCTAATTTCTTATTAAGCATCAATGGCCTATAGTAGGCAACTGTACTTGATAATGGTAGCACATCATCGCTTAAGTTAATATTTAAGGTTGATTTAATATAAGCTTTTCTTTTCTCAAACCTAGACCATAATTCAGGATAATAGCTTTTGATTTCATTTCTTAATTTCTCATCAGCTAGAACAATTCCATTTTCACAACCTGCCCCGCCATATCCAGGTTTGGAGGGAATTATATCTGTCTGGAGCAGCATTCCGCTTTTTAACAGTTCTTTTGATTCAGGATATATAGGAGAGGATAACCATTCTTCATCACTAGTCAAGTGACCAGGGTTTAAAGACCAATTAAAATCCTTTTTAGGCAGCACTGTTTCAATAAGCTCATACATCTCCTTACCGCTCATACCAATATGTATATTTTCAAGCCAGGCAACCAGTGCCATAAAATATGGTGCAGCTAGAGCTTCAATATAATCTTCTGAGCCTTCAGGTAGTTCCTCTACTTTGCTCACTGCATAACCTGAGCGGCTGGATAATCCACCCTTATAGCCAGTAGTAAGTGATATTTTGTCTCCTAATCTAACGACTTTATCTGTTGGATACAAATTAGCTTTGACAAATCTATCTCCTGTTGCACATATAGTAACTACATTATTATGTTGACCTTGTGCTTTCATTAAGTCACCAAGTTCAATTTCAGTTTTGCCTATCTCAATTGCATTCAGGGCATTCAATACACAATCAGAAGCAAGTGATGAACCGTATTCATAGTGAGCTATTTCATTTGCATTATTCGTTGCTCTTACCCCATAATCCGCATTAATGAAAATATCACTGCGATTTTCCACTAATTCATTATTCTTTACAATATCCATTATTGCTTTAACGATAAAATAGGGTACATCAAATAACTTTCGATTGTCTTCAAAGCTGCTAGTGAAGTACTTCCAACCTACAATTCCTATTCTTGAATTTTCTTTAATGCCTGAAGACCTAATTATCTCTGTGAGGTTTACTTTATTCTCCATTGGCTGGTTAGGCAGAGAAAAATAAGGCGCATGTATTGGCTTTGAATCAATCCGTGCATATTTAACTTTATTTAAGTTTTCGTTTCCTAAAATCAAGTATGCGGATTCATCCTTATGAAGTACCAATAATGCTTCCTCAAATCTTGGAATAAAGCCTGTTAGATATTCAAAATTGCTCCCGTGTTCTACATCAGCATAAACTACTATGCTATCTAAGTTTTCTCTTTTCATTAAGGCTATAACTTTATTTTTTCTCTCCTCTATGGTTTCATCACTTAATAATACTGGGGTTCTATCATTATCACAAAGCGGGGATGATATTTCAGTTAAAATAACATTTTTATAATCATATCTTTTCATCATAAACTTCCTCATTTTTTAAGTTATTATTACAAACAAGCTTTGTTTGGAGAATCAAACATCCCTATTATATTGTTTGCAAAGAAGGGGTAACATAAACATATACACTAAAGTGTTTGTTTTATCATAAAAATTAAGTCAATAATCTAGAATAGTGTATTTTTATGGGAGGCACCAATGAGCAGTTTAAAATACGGAGAAGCTTCTGCAAGAAGGTCTGTTGCTTATCTTAGTTTACTCGGAACAACACAACTACATTTACGAAATCCATTTGTGATAGCTGCGTGGTCAGTGGTCTTTCCTGGTATGGGACATTTGCTGCTATCAAAGTATTTGAGAGGCTTTCTTTTATTTTTATGGGAGGTATTTATAAACTATAAGGCACATATCAATCTATTAATTCTCTACTCTTTTACAGGAGATTTTGAAAAGGCAAAATCAGTTGTAGATTTACAGTGGATGTCCTTATACGTGCCTACATATATATTTTCTATTTGGGATAGCTATAGAACAACTGTGGATATGAACCATGCATATATACTGGCGTCAAGAGAAGATGCGCTAGTCAAACCTTTCAAACTAGGCGCTATGGAAGTAAATTATTTAGACAAACGAAACCCTTGGGTTTCAGCGATATGGTCAATATTGGTTCCAGGGGCTGGTCAACTATATATTCACAGGCTTATTACAGCCATCTTTGTTGTGGTGTGGTGGATTATTATATGCTATAATTCCAAGCTATTGCCAGCTTTTCACTATACCTTTTTAGGAGATTTTAAACAGGCAAAAGCTGTTTTGGATATGCAATGGTTTTTAAATATACCTTCAGTATATTTTTTTGCTGTGTATGATGCTTATATAAATACAGCGGAAAATAACAAATTGTTTGATTGGGAGCAATCTAAGTTTTTAAAAAGACAATATGAGAATTCAAACTTTATAATGCCATTTAGAAAGAATATAAGAGGTGATAAAGTGTATATTGTTTCTACTTTTGACCACTCAATATACCTGGAGCTAGCAATAACGGCAATTCAGATGAAAGGAATCAACAAGGAAAATATAATGGCTATTTCTATGGACCAAAAGAGTGAAAAGGTAATGTTTTTTGATTCTATACATAGTTCTGATGGTCTGAGTTTGTTTGATTTGCCAGCTATTCTTGCTGTTATAGGTGGAATATTTGGAGGCATTTATGGTTTTGTCTTAAAATGGGGACCTCTCTTATGGGGTTTAATTGCTATATTTGCAGGATTCTCAATAGGGCTTATTATTAAGCTAATTATTACTAAAAAGTATAGTGACAGACAAAAGGATAAGAGGGGGACAGAGGTTGTTCTGCTTATCGAGTGCATGGAAAGTCAGGCAGAAATGGTTAAGGATATGCTTTGGGCGCACAAAGCTCTGGGAGTCAGAAAATTAAATGCTGATAATAATTAGTATGCGTACACTCTTATTATGTTAGGGGGGATTAACTTTTGAGGATAGAGTATATTATTTATGCGGTTGAATCTATATTTGTAATATTTTTGTTGGTACGTTTTATTCCCAAGGATAAGATTCGTGTAGCGCATGCTGCTTATTTGTTTAAACTTTTGATAACATGGTCCTTGGGATTGGCAGTTGCAGAATATGGACTCATTGAATACCCTGTTAGAGTTTTTAAATATGCTACAAGAGCGGCTTTTTTATTCGAGTTCTTCTTATATCCCGCTATTTGCGCGGTATATGTTGTTAATTATCCGGAAAAGAGAAGTGTTTTACATAAATTTATGTATACCTTTTGGTACTGCACTCCTTTAACTATTATTGAAGTAATTGAAGAAAAGTACACAGAAGTTCTTAAATATATTCATTGGAACTGGTTTTTAACATGGATTACATTTTTTAGTACATTCTATATTTCTAAAAAATATAATCGGTGGTTCTTTAAAGATATCAAGATAAATAATGAATAACATTCTTTTGATGTGTAATAAAAGTGTTAAGGGATGGTAAGCAAAAATTGATTACCATCCCTGCTTTTTTATATGCCGCGCAGTAATTTTCTCACAATTAGCTAGTTAACTAGTAACCCAAAAGCATGTGTTTCTCATAGGATTAGGTTTATTCCATTTTCTCTTCCTGTACTTAATGTAATTACTCATCATTTGATATATAATTAAATAGTATTTTAGGAGAACAGGAGTTTTTTATATGAACATAAAAGAGTTGATAATATATAAGAAAAAAATTTCTAAAAGAGAAGCAGAGTATGTGGATTTTCCAGAGAATTTATCTGAAGAATTAGCTGAGTATCTTACTCAGAATGGGATTAATAAATTGTATTGTCATCAGGCTGAAATGTTTGAGAAAGCTATGGAGAAGAACAATGTTGTCATAACTACATCAACTGCAAGCGGAAAAACATTGAGCTTTTTACTGCCGGTGCTTCAGGAGATACTTGCCAATCCACTTGCAAGAGCGATTTTTATATACCCAACCAAGGCTTTAGCTAGTGATCAGTATAGAGCTATTTTGCCTTACTTGGAGTACTTTGGTGATAACAGGATATCTGCTGGCGTATATGACGGTGATACCCCGGTAAATGAGAGAAGCAGAATACGAAAAAGTGCAAACATCATTTTAACCAATCCCGAGATGTTAAATGGCGCATTTCTCCCAAACCACAGCAAGTTTGGCTTTGATTTTATATTTTCAAATCTGAAATATGTGGTGGTGGATGAACTGCATACCTACAGAGGAGCTTTTGGCTCACACCTTGCAAATGTATTTAGAAGGCTCTCTAGAGTTTGCAGATATTATAAAGCTTCACCGCAGTATCTTTGCAGTTCTGCAACCATAGCAAACGCGGTGGAACTGGCAGAAGGAATCTGCGGCAGGAAATTTCTTCAGATAAGTAAAGACGGTTCGCCTTCTGCAGATAAAAAATATGCTTTTGTTCAGCCTCCAAAGATTATGGGAAATGATAAGAGATATTATGGACAGATTTCCTCAAGCACTGTTGCAGCGCAGCTTATCCCTGACCTTGTTGAAAATAATAATAGCTTTATTGCCTTTGCAAAATCAAGAAGAAATGTGGAAGTGATTTTAAAAGAGGCTAGCGATAAATTAGAGGCAGAGAGCTTCTTTGGAACATC
>JARDZI010000204.1 GCA_029240935.1 Clostridiales bacterium | reverse complement strand
ATATGGGAAGCTCATTTATTAATTCCACAGCTTCATTAACAGTACTGCACTTATCCAGTATAAGGCGAATCACAACCCAGAACCTGAGACCCTCCTCTTCAGGGACTACACAGGGTACTGCATTTGACATTGTAACACACAAGCCATGTTCATTCATACCATCAAAACGCCCAAAAAACAAAAGTGAAAAACCAAAGCTGGCATTCAATCCCCTGGGTTTTAATGTTATCAGCCTTAGTTCATCCTCAGTGTTCCATTCATAGCTTCTGCCAACATAAAAATGTCTGTCTGAGGTCCTGTTTGGGAGAACTGCAAAATGGCTGCAGTTTCCACTACCTCCTCCTGAGAAGGAATAGTACACGATATTTTGTGGACTAACTCCAATACTGTCTGAAAATCCATTTATCTCCTCATTTATATATGGGCAATACCTGTCAAACAGCTTCATCGTTTTCTCGACATGTGCCTCTGAAGCAGGCTTTATAAATCCAGAGCCCTTGGTGTAAAGATCCAGATCATACTGATGATATTTTTTAATAAACTCTCCTTCGATCCTGCCAATTTCATAGGGCGTTCCTTCCGCCACAAGATGCCTGTAAACCAATTCCTTTGTGTTACCTTCCAATTTAAATTCCTCCTTGTAATATTATAATAATCCTTATACTTTCATTATAAGTATTACAAATAATTTATTTTGATTTGAATTGCTGTTTACATGATTTCTCCCAAAGCAATTCTTGTACTTTTTCCGCTACTACAAGCAAGTTATAGTGACAGCCAGGTCTCAAGTTCACAAGTTTGAAAGCTCAAACTTGTGAACTTGAGACCTGGCTGTCTCCTATCCTTCAATATTAGAGCCTTGAGTCTTCTTTAATGTGTCATATCCTAATTCATAATATTGATTACTGTTGAACTCAAAGGTTTTAATTACATCAAGTCCAAGTCTTTTAGTATGGGCTTTATAGGATCTATGGTTAATTTGATTAATAAATGTAATTAGGATAGGATACTTTTTATTCATTTGAAGCCTTGACCACTCAAAAAGATTTGGAAGAACTTCAGACCCACGATAATCCTTATGAATACAAATTGGACCATATTGATAAGAATTTTCTATAGTAAGTACTTCCCCCATGTATTCAGTGTTTGGTAAATCCTTTATCATAAATTGAAATAGAGGCCATGAAGACCAGTATTGCCATGATGCTGCCATGGCATATGCAACAACTTTGTCACCATCACAAGCTATAGCAAGCCCATTTTCTTTT
Source organism: Clostridiales bacterium (assembly GCA_029240935.1). Classification (GTDB taxonomy): domain Bacteria; phylum Bacillota; class Clostridia; order Clostridiales; family Caloramatoraceae; genus JARDZI01. Next base: position 5,317 of record JARDZI010000204.1, on the reverse strand, counting down.
TGGATTAGTTCCCAAAATTGCTCTTCTGTAAATAAAGTTGTAACAAATCCATCAGCTTTATCCTCTTGGCTTATTGTTGAGATATGGTATTTTTGTTGTAATTCTGATATGCCAGGGATATCTTTAAAAGTAGCATTTCTATATATCATTAAGTTCTCTCCTTTCCTTACAGGCTATTAAATTATTTGCCTTATCTTTGTTTATATTTTTATCTTATTAGTTGAAGTTTCCCTCTCGCTATGTTTAATTTATTAGCAACACTCAACTTCCTTTTCCTCAGCGATGATCCTGTCCAGGATCTCTGCAGCCTTTAAAATAACATTCCTGCATTTTAACTCTTCAGTACGATGCATTTTCTTCAGTGGTGCACAATCAATGTGACCCATTTCCTTTCTATACTCTTCAAATAGTTTCTGGGTTAACTTCTTTATTTTTTCGCTTTCGTGGGCTCTTTCCTTTATAAATAGTTTACCCAATACCATGATTGAGGCTGTGAGGGCGCCGCACTTATCTTCAATTGCCATTCCCCCTCCAAAACCAGCTGCCAGCTTGAGTGCCTCCTTATCCAAGCCAAGATCGTATGCAATGTTTGCTCCATACAATATCTTTTCCGCACAATTTAGCTCTTCCTTTTCACCAAAACCATTCTTTATTAAATTTGTTAACATAAAAGCACCTCATCCTTCCGTAGCCACTGAAAAAGTGGCTTTATTATCAGTATATTCAATATTATTTTCAGAATAATAAACATGATTAATGAAAATTCCATGGAAAATCTCTTTAAAAATACTCATTCTATGTATATCTATGCATAGAGATGGATTTCGAAAAAAGCATACCTCTTTTTTCGGAGGTTTCTCTGTCACCCCGCCTTGATGTTCAGCATCTTTACTGTAATTCACATAAAAGGTATTCAGTATTTTTACCTCTTCCAGATGACACAATTATCTTTGCATCTACTATTTCCTTTGAAACCTTAAGCCCTCTTGACTGTCCTACACCCAGTATGCTTTGTTTTTGATATCTGGTAATGCTCCCATCCTTCACAATTTCATCTATTATTGCCTGGAACAGAGTATTAGAATTATTCACTGTTAATTTCTTTTGATTATAACTACTTTTTAAACCGGATGCAACTGGATAACTTAAACTTGGTAATATAACTAAAAATGCTCTCATAATTCATACCAAATAGGAACCTTCTTCTCCTCAAAGTTTGTAGAAAGAATAAGGATATTTACCTTTCCCTGCTTAGTTTATATTTACAGCTGTCAAAGTCATTACCTATCATTATCTTTAATTGACTACACCTGAATTATTCATGGTCCCTTTTATTGGACCACATAAGCCACATAACAGCTTTTTGATATCGCTGAGGTATTTCTGTAAAATGACCTCCATTGTTCCACACCAATGTTAGATTCGACTCGGACTTAAGCTGCTGCTTCAATATCTCCGCAGCCTTTCTCGTGCAGTCACCTACCTTGGCCATTCGCTGATTCCTAGTGTGCTCCTCCCTTTCACCAAGAGAAAGGTATACTTTCGCTCCAGTGTCTTTCGTCATATTAGATTCCATAAATTCTGTCCAACCTTCAAACCACAGCGATCCTGACAGGCTGCCAATTTTGCCAAAAGTTCTGCAGGTATAAAGGGCATAAAGCGACACAAGCCCTCCCAAAGAATATCCAATAAGTGCCGTGCTTTCAGGTTCCTGCTTTGTGTGGTAATGCAAATCTATGAAGGGTTTAACAATTCCGGCAAGAAAGCACAGATAACCGGATGCACCTCCGCCGAAAGGCTTGTCCTTCTTCGTCAACCCAGGTACAGGCCATGGAGAGTATTCATCGTTCCAGTTTGCAGACTGAACACTGAGCATAAGGAATACCTCACATTCCAATCCAAAATGAGGTTCCACGCTTTCCATAATCTCCGATATTTCATCTTCGCCATTAATGTATACCACTGGATAATAGGCCCCACTTGTCTCATACTCAGGCGGAAGATACAATAAGCACTCGTATCCATTGATAGTCAGATTTTGAATAGTACCTTTCATCATTTCACTCCTCACTAAAAATTACAGGAACGATTCCTATAAGTCTTCTAAGATATCGACGTTTGTCAAGATAGTTTCCCATAAATTTCAAATCGTCATTGAGAATATTTTAAAATAAGTATTTCTAGCAATCCATAAAGTTATAGTGACAGCCAGGTCTCAAGTTCACAGTTGCTACCTTTATCTTGAGCTTTATCTTCTAAATCGACATGATTCTTCATTTTTTGGAGAGGACTGTACCCTTTACTGGACGCAAATCAATAATCAGTAATTATGTATTATAAAATGATATTAGTGAAAAACTAATTGGTAGCTTAATATATTAAAGGATGTGTCATATATGGATTTTTTTCAGAGTCAGGAAACACTTACTGCTATTGGATGGATTCTTAGAGCTCTTGTAGCTTTTTTCTTTTTAATGCTTGTGGCTAAAGCCCTAGGTCAGCGTTCTATCTCCCAATTAAGGCTCATTGATTTTGTTATTGCTTTAGTTATTGGAAACATTATTGCACACCCATTATCAGATGAACATCTGGGGATGGAAGGCTCCATTATTACCACAATTGTATTGGTAGGCCTATATCTTGGTGGTGTTTTTTTGATTCTTAGATATCCAAGTATAAGAAGACTGATAAATAGTAAGCCAATCCTCCTTGTAAGAGATGGAGAAATCCTTCAAAAAGGATTAAAAAAAGCAAGGATATCCATTGATATTTTATTGGAGGAATTGAGGGAAGGAAAGGTAAAGGATATAAAAACTGTTTCCTTAGCCTTTTGGGAAGCAGATGGTAAAATCTCCTTTTTCCTCGACCCTAAATATGATACTGTAACAAATTCATCCCTCAAAATTTCAACGGAGCCCTTCGACTTTCCACGAATAATTATTAAGGAAGGCATATTGAATTCCAAGGAGTTAAACCAAATTAGCATAGAAGAAGAATGGGTTGTTTCTACCTTAGAAAATTTATATCATACTGAGGTACAAAACGTACTACTCGCCACCCTTGATAAGAAAGGCAACATGAATGTACTTTTGTATAGGTAATGGCAATATACAGCCAAGTCTCTTACGCATAGGTTATCTAGTATCTGAGTTTATGAGTTTATACCATTAACATCTTACATTTTTACGTTTAAAGCCTAGCTTTTCCTTATCAACTGCATTGTGAATATATTCTGCTGCAACATTCGTTTTACAGAGGTTTTTACCATTAAAAATATCTACCTTTCCTACTTCCTGAGCAATTATCAACGCTTCTTCATGAAGTGGCAAATATGAAACACCAACAGACATAATAAAATTGTTCATGGCATATTTAGTACGGTTTGGCTGGTTGTGTATGGTGTTACGTACCCTATTAAGCATTGCCAAAAGTTTTTCCTTGTCAAATTCACTGTCACTGCGGGTGCCAAGCAGCCATTCATAGCAGCTCCAGCCAGCTGACATTACTAATTCCTTTCCGCTGTCAATCCAGCGATCAGCAACGGTAAAGGCAATATCTGTTTCTGCAAGGGTCACTGCCACAATGAAGTCCGAAATCATATAAAAATAAGCACCTTCTATCCACCAGTTAAAATCTTCGACCGACATTTTCTTTGGTTCTGCAATCATGCCAGCTAAATACATGGCATCATAGTTTCCTGTTGCATAAAGCTGCTCTGCCAGGGGCTGGTTGTATTTTATTTTCTTAAAAATCGGCTTCATAGCACCTATGGTTACCCCAAAAACAGGTTCTCTTGCACCATTGCTCATGTAAATTTTTTTCGTACGCTCTGTACCAAGGGCTTTTAGCTCTTCCATTATTTCCTTTAGTTCCATTTGTAAATTCTCCTTAAAATATTATAGTAAAATTTCTAACTTGATGATATCAACAGCATGACTTCCTAATGATTATTATAATACTATTGTAGCGAGAATTGCTACAATAATACCTTTGAACTTATGAAGTGGTTTGAAATATCTTATTCATGAACTAAAGAAAACAAATGTTGAGGTTAAGATAAATACTGAAGCAACTGCAGAAACTGTAAAAGCTCTGAATCCTGATGAAATCATACTTGCAACAGGTGGAGCAAGCACTAGATTGCCGCATTAGTTCGAAACCTTAATAAATAACATTTTGGATCTTCAATTCCCTTCATGAAGAAATTTCTATCACAATCATTATGAAACTTTCTTTTTTCCTCCAGCTTCAAAGCCTTGAATTTAATGTGGTTTCCATCCACACCATTATTTCAAATAATTTTTTCTACAAAATTGTATAAAAAAGGTGAAGTAAACATAAATTGATGTTAAAATAGTACTGGGCAGAGAAAAGATATTACAGAATTTTAAAGCAATATAGCTTAAGAAATACTTTTTAGAAAAGGAGTTTTAAAATGGATAAACCAATTCTATCGGCTCACTTTGAATCAAGGACACCATCAGATGTCCGACTAGCACAAATGAAATATGAGGAGCGTAAAGTTAAACCTCAAGCTGTAATCAATGTTGGCATTGGCAATGTTTCACTCCCAACAAATCCGGCTATGCAAAAAAGGATGTTTGCACTTGGTGCACCTGAAAGCCCCTTTGCAAATGGTGTTGTAAGATACTCAACAACTGCTGGTTTTGTAGAGTGTCAGGATGCTTTTAAAAACATCCTTAAGTGTGAAGGTTTTGATACAAGCAAATTGTTCGTTCAGATAACTGACGGTGGATCTGCTTCTATGGAATTGATGTTGCTTGGTGTTTGTGGTGCTGCGGGTACTAGTGACAAGCCGCTTATGGTGATTGATCCAGCCTATACCAATTATATTTCTTTTGCAGAAAGAATCGGACGTAAAATAGTTACAGTAAGTCGTAATTTAAACCAAAATGGTAAGTTCAGCCTTCCAGAACTAAGTAAAATCGAAGAAGCAATTAAAGCACATAATCCTGGAGCACTTCTTGTCATACCTTATGACAATCCTACAGGACAGTTCTTTGATCACGAAACACTTAAAGGGCTTGCTAAATTATGCGTAAAATACAATATGTGGATGATCAGCGACGAAGCTTATCGTGAGCTCTTCTATGATGAAGACAGCAAACTTGTGAGCATCTGGGGAATCACAGATGCAGATGTGCCTGGCATAGAAGGCAGAAGAATCAGTATCGAGACTACTTCAAAGGTATGGAATGCCTGTGGCTTAAGAATTGGTGCTTTAATCACAGACAGTGCTGAGTTCAACAACCGTTCTGTAGCTGAATATACTGCAAATCTTTGTGCTAATGTAATC
>JARDZI010000008.1 GCA_029240935.1 Clostridiales bacterium | reverse complement strand
TATCAACATCTGCGTATAATGGCCTGATTTCTTCAAATGCTCTTCCATCAGGTCTTCTCTTTTCATCAAGTATCATTTTCCTTACATGACCCTTTTGAATTCTATACATTACATCATCAATATCTTTTGTGTTTTCAGGATATATTTCAGCAAAATGTTCAAAAGTCTCTTCCTTTATTGCATCTGTCATGCTTTGTCTTTCCTGTCTGTCAGTATACTTAAATGCTTCCCATAACTTATCAGATGCAAATTCTCTAACTGCAGCTTCAATTTCCTCGGGAACAGAATGTATGGCTGGTATTACTTTTTCCTTTCCAACCTTGGCTCTTACGTCCTCCTGGAATTTGATAACCTCCTGACATGCATTGAAACCAAACATTATGGCGTCAATCATAACATCCTCAGGTACTTCTTTTCCACCTGCTTCAATCATCATTACTTTTTCTTTTGTACTACAAACGGTTAATTCGAAATCACTCTTTCCCCTTTGCTCACTGTTCGGATTAATGATAAAATTACCATCAACACGTCCAACTAAAACTGTTCCAACTGGTCCCTCAAATGGAATATCAGAAATGTGAAGAGCAAGGGATGCTCCATTCATAGCTAATATTTCTGGTGGATTATCAGGTTCCACAGACATTACTGTGCAAATTACCTGAACGTCATTATAGTAGCCCTTAGGGAACAATGGTCTTATTGGCCTATCAATGGCTCTTCCAGATAATATAGCCTTCTCAGTAGGTCTTCCCTCCCTTTTAATAAAGCCTCCAGGTATTTTCCCTACTGAATATAGTCTTTCTTCATAGTCAACACTTAAAGGAAAAAAATCAATTCCTTCCTTTGGTACCTCTGATCTGTTTGCATTAACTAATACTACTGTATCCCCATAACTTAAAAGGACTGCACCATTTGAAAGCAATGCATATTTTCCTATATCAGCTTTTAAATTACGTCCCGCAAACGTTGTTTCAAAGATTTGTTGCATTAATTTACCTCCCTTCAACATACAATCTAACTTTAGTATTTCTTTTTTTTGAAGTTTTAAAACACTAAATACACTTAATTATACCACATTTACCAATAGTATTGTTTATAAATATATTTTATGTAATGTTTTAAAAAAAAGAGTGGCAAAGCCACTCCTTAACTACTTTCTTATGTTTAGTTCTTTAATAAGTGAACGATATCTTTCAATATCAATACTTGTTAAGTAGTTCAATAGACCTTTTCTTTGACCAACCATCATTAATAGTCCTCTTCTTGAATGATGATCCTTTTTGTGACTCTTTAGATGGGCTGTTAGGTGATTAATTCTCTCTGTTAAAAGAGCAATCTGTACCTCTGGTGAACCAGTATCACCCTCATGTCTCTGGAATTTAGTCATTATTTCTTGCTTTGTTGTCTTATCCATTAGTAAACCTCCTTATAAAATATAATTTAGCCATTTGCCAAGTAAACGTCGGAGAGTCGCATAACCTAGCAAAGGTCAACATTGTCATTATAGCAAATTTAAACAAGCTTGTAAATATTCATATTTAAAAAATACTCATGTGCGCTGTCAATATCCTTGATAACTCTTTTCTTTAATTCATCTACTGATTGAAATTTCTTTTCTTCTCTCACAAATTCCAAAAATTCAACTTTAATTTCCTTCTCATATAAATTATCATCAAAATCAAAAACATATGTTTCAATATTTCTTTTATCGTTTCCAACTGTAGGGTTATATCCTACATTGCTAACTGAATGGTACACTTCTCCATCAATGTATGTGTTTGTAATATATACACCATTTTTCAGGCATGAATTCTCAATTATTTCTATATTAGCAGTTGGAAAGCCTAAACGCCTTCCAAGCATTTTACCTTTTTTTACAATACCTATGTGAAACAATTTATATCCTAAAAGAATATTAGCGTCGGATATTTTTCCTGCTTCAATTTTTTTTCTTATAACACTGCTGGAAACAACATGATTATGGTAAGTAACCCTGTCCATTATATGCAAATCATAATTAAATTCATTTTTTAATTTTTCCAATAATTGAATGTTACCCTTACCCATTTTTCCAAATGAATAATTGAACCCACATACTAATATTTCTGCATTAAGATTATTTTTTAATAATTCAATAAACTCTCTAGCATCTATATTTGCAAATTCATCATCGAACTTTACAAATATCAAATAATCAACTCCAAGAGCTGATATTATTTCAGCTTTTACATTGTTATCATTAATAAGCTTAATTTTCTCATCTGGTTTCAATACTGTAAAAGGATGTTTATCAAAGGTTAAAACTGCACTTTTTATATTTCTCTGATTAGATGTGTTAACAACATCTTGAATTATTTTCTTGTGTCCAAAATGAACTCCATCAAATGTTCCTAGTGCAATGCATAATCTTTCATTCATTTTAATATTGTATAAACTCTCTTCAATTATCTTCATATTCAACACCTTATACTAGAAGTTTATCTATTTTAAGTAACCCCTTGCTTACCTTTCCTATACCAATAAATTTATCTGGCTTAATGAATATTTTAACCATCTCATCATACTCAAAATCAATATTTGTATTAAACTTTAATTCATTACCATTCAATGCCTTTGCTTCATATTTCTCATCAATATAAACACTCTTCATACTAAGTGCACTATCAGTACTTATAATAAAATCTTGGACATTATTTTTGTCAATATTTTCAAGAATACAGCTATTTTTAATATTAAAATTTCCGGTTTGAGTTCTAATAAGAAAATTCATATAAGAACCACATTTTAGGAAATCTCCAATATCATTGCAAATACTTCTTATATAAGTACCCTTTGAACATTCTATTTGGAGCATAAGATATGGTAAATCAAAATTTAGAATTTTAATATCATATATTACTATTTTTCGTGTTGGAATCTCAACATCTATACCTTCTCTAGCTAAATCATAAGCTCTCCTTCCCCCTACTTTAATTGCAGAATAAGCTGGAGGCCTTTGAGTTATTTCCCCTTTAAAGTTTTCTAAAACTCTCAAAATATCAGTTAATTGTATATGATCTACATTTTTATCCTCTTCATAAATAAATTTACCGTACTTATCATAGGTGTCTGTTCTATTGCCTAACTTAAGTTCACAAATATATATTTTTTTATCATTCATTAAATAATCAACAATCTTGGTTGATTTTCCAATACAAATTGGAAGTACCCCTGCGGCTCCTGGATCAAGGGTGCCAGTATGTCCTACTTTTTTTATCCCAGTAACTTTTCTTATATATGAGACTACATCATGAGATGTCATTCCTGGAGGTTTCATTATATTTAAAATCCCATTCATTTTAGTCAATCACATCCATATGTTTTTTAATTTCATCTATTAGTAAAGTCTTGACCATTTCATAATTACCCTCAACTGTACAACCAGCTGCTCTTATATGACCTCCGCCACCAAATCTCTCTGCTATCTTTCTAACATCAACTACGTTTTTTGAACGCAAACTGATTCTAAAAGATTGGTTTGTTTTTTCCTTTATAAACACAGCTACTTCCACCCCGTCAATATCTCTAGAAATATTGATAAACTCACTTGCATCTTCTTCATTAGCTCCAGATTCCTTAAGCATACCAGGGAACATTGATAATAATGCAACCCTATTATCTAATGCCATATCTAGTGTTGAAACAACCCTAGACATTAACTTAACCTGTCCAATAGACTTTCTATCATATATGCTGCTATATATTTTTGGAAAATCAATTCCTGTGCTAATTAAATCCCCTACTATTCTGAATGTCTTAGAGGTTGTATTGGAATATTTAAAACCACCAGTGTCAGTTAATATTGAAGTATAAAGACATTCTGCTGTATCTTTATTAATTTCATAATTGTTACTTATAAAAAGATCATAAAGTATTTCACCAGTACTAGATGCATTTATATCTAACATATTAATAGTTCCGTACAGGTAATTAGAAATATGATGGTCAATGTTTACAACCATCATTGCTTTACTTATAAGCTCTTTACATTTACCAAGTCTTTCAGGATCTCCACAATCCAGTGCAAATACGCAATCATACTTCTTGCCCTCTATAAAAGGGCGAATAGCTTCGGAAAAAGGTAAAAATGAATATCTCTCTGGCAAAACATCATCAAGAAACATATCAACCTTTTTATTATTCTGCTGTAATATGCTATATAGAGAAAGCATTGAACCCATACTGTCACCGTCAGGTGAAGTATGGGATACAATAGCAAAATTATTATAATCTCTTATAATCTTACCTATCTGGAGATGTATCATTATTCTTTTTCATCTCCTTTATAACCTTATCAATGTGCATGCCATATTCAATAGATCGGTCGATCTCAAAAATCAATTCAGGAATATATCTTATATTCATTCTGCTTCCCACTTCTTTTCTAATATATCCTGATGCACTTTTTAGACCTTCAATACATTTAACCTTCTTTTCTTCCTCACCAAATACACTAATAAATACCTTAGCATATCTTAAATCCTTTGTTACATCCACATGCACAATAGATGTTAGTATAGGAACCCTTGGATCTTTGATTTCAGTTTGTATTATATTACTTATTTCTTTCTTTATTTGCTCAGATAGCTTTGATAGTCTATCAACGCTCATTATAACACCTCTTAATCTCTTTTCACTTCTTCCATTGTGAAGCCTTCAACAACGTCCCCTTCTTTTATGTCATTAAATCTTTCAATTGTTAGTCCACATTCATAACCAGTTGCAACTTCCTTTACATCATCCTTAAAACGCTTTAAGGAGCTTATCTTACCTTCCAAAATTACAACTCCATCTCTTATTATTCTTATGTCATTATTCCTATTCAATTTTCCATCTTCAACATAACAGCCTGCAATAGTTCCAACATTAGAAACCTTAAACGTGTTTCTTACTACTAGTTTTGCTGTTATTACTTCTTTATATTCAGGATCTAACATACCCTTCATAGCAGCAGCAATATTATCAACTGCTTCATAAATAATTCTATATGTTCTTATATCAACCTTTTCTTTTTCTGCAAGTTGTCTTGTCATTGTATCAGGTCTAACATTAAATCCAATAACTACTGCATTAGATGCAGCTGCTAATGAAACGTCAGCCTCTGATATTGCTCCTACTCCACCATGAATTACCCTTACTCTAACTTCTTCGTTTGATAGCTTTTCTAAGGATTGTGTTACTGCTTCAACAGAACCTTGAACATCAGCCTTAACAACTATATTTAAATCTTTGACTTTTCCCGCCTTAATTTGTGCAAACAGGTCTTCAAGTGAGACTCTTGCTGTACTTGCATAACGCTCTTCTTGAATCTTATCTTTTTTAATATCAGAAATCTGTCTGGCTGTTTTTTCATCAGCAACGCTGTATAATAAATCTCCTGCATTTGGAACATCAGATAATCCTATAACAGCAACAGGTATTGATGGTGTAGCGGATTTAACCTTCCTGCCCTTATCATCAATCATGGCTCTTACTTTTCCAAAAGTTGAACCAGCAACTATACAATCTCCAACATTTAGAGTTCCATTTTGTACCAACACAGTTGCAACTGGACCTCTACCCTTATCAAGTTCAGCTTCAATTATTATACCTTTAGCTGTTCTATTTGGATTTGCATTTAATTCTTGCATCTCTGATACTAACAAAATCATTTCTAGAAGACTTTCAATACCTTCCTTTGTTTTCGCAGAAACTGGAACACATATGGTTTCTCCACCCCATTCTTCTGAGATAAGACCGTATTCTGTTAATTCCTGCTTAACCTTATCTGGATTAGCTCCAGGTTTATCAATTTTATTAATAGCAACAATAATCGGAACATTTGCAGCCTTTGCGTGATTAATTGCCTCTACAGTTTGTGGCATAACCCCATCATCTGCTGCTACAACAAGAATTGCGATATCAGTGGCTTGAGCGCCTCTTGATCTCATTGCAGTAAAAGCCTCATGTCCTGGAGTATCAAGGAATACAATTGTATTACCTTTGATTTCAACAGTATATGCTCCTATATGCTGAGTTATCCCCCCAGCTTCTGTTTCAGTAACACTTGCGTGTCTAATTGAATCAAGAAGTGATGTCTTTCCATGATCAACATGCCCCATAACTGTAACAACAGGAGGTCTATGAATTAAATCCTCTGGATTATCTTCAAAATCATTTATTAAAACTTCTTCCTTTTCTCTTTGAATTTCCTTCTCTAACAATACATTATATTGTTCTGCTATTTTTTCTGCAACCTCAAAAGTGATTTCATGATTAATAGAAGCAGCCACACCACTTAACAATAACTTTTTTATTATTTCTGCTGGTGGTCTCTTCATTTTTGTTGCAAACTCCCCAACCTTTATTGAATCTGATATTGTGAGTATGCCAGTATCCACTTCATCCTCATTACTTTTTTTCTCATTTACTACTAAATTCTTCTTAACCTTTTCATTTCTTGGTTTTTTCTTTATTTTCTCATTTTTTGTATAGTCATCATTCATAAGACCAAGATCATCAAATTCTTCTTCCTTACCCTCTATTCCTTCTGATGGATTTTTGTCAACACTTTCAGTTTCAATTGTAGTGTCCTTTTGATTGGATAATTTATTTTTATATTCTTCAACAAATTCTAGTATAATAGTAGCTTCCTCACCTTCTATGACGCTCATATGGCTTTTTACTTCAATCCCAAATTCTTTATGAATTAAGTCTATTAGTTCTTTGCTTGATATATCAATCTGTTTGGCTAATTCATGGATTCTAATCTTTGACAATACTTTCACCCCCGTTTAAATCAAGGCTAATTTTTCTTAAAAATTCTTTAGCAAACCCACTATCTCTTATAGAAATCGCTGATCTTTCAGATTTGCCTATACTATATCCTAAATCTATTTTTGTTCCTAAAATCACAAATGGTATTTTTCTGTAGTTTACCATATCTAAAAACTTCTTTTGTGTGTTTTCACTTGCATCTTCAGCAATAATGAGTAGTTTACATTTACCTTTTTTTATATCAAATTCTACAGTATCATTCCCAGATGTAATATTTCCTGATTTTTGCATTAAGCCTAAGAATGAGTATATTTTATTCCTCACCAATAAGCTCCTCCCTTAACCTTTGAAATACGCTTTCATCTATTCTAGTCTCAAAATTCTTTTCAAGTCTTTTGCCCTTTATAGCCTTTTCGAGACATTGAATGTTTTTACAAATATAAGCACCGCGACCTGGTGCCTTACCTTTTAAATCAACATTTATTGTACCTTCAGAGTTTTTAACAACACGAATAAGCTCTTTTTTTGGTTTCATTTCCTGACAACCAATACACATTCTCTGAGGAATTTTTTTTACTTTCATTATTTTCCCCTCCCTGCTTATTCATTTATGTCTGTAATTGGTGCAACTTGAGATTGACTCTTTATATCAATTTTCCAACCAGTAAGCTTTGCTGCCAGTCTTGCATTCTGTCCTTCCTTACCTATAGCTAATGATAACTGGTAATCCTGAACAACTACCCTGGCACTTTTTTCTACTTCATGTATTTCAACGTTTACTACTTTTGCAGGGCTCAGTGCATTTGCTATGAATTCTGATGGATCCTTGCTCCATTTAACTATATCAATTTTTTCACCCTTTAACTCAGATACAATTCTCTGTACTCTAACACCCTTAGGTCCTACACATGCTCCGGTAGCGTCAACGTTTTCATCCTTTGAAAAAACTGCGATCTTAGTTCTAGAACCTGCTTCCCTGGAAATACTTTTTATCTCCACAACCCCGTCATAGATTTCTGGCACTTCCATTTCAAATAATCTCTTTACAAGCCCTGGATGGGTTCTTGATAGTACAATATTAGGTCCTTTAGGAGTCCATTTAACTTCTACCACATAGAACTTAAGTCTATCTCCATGATTATATTCCTCATGTACCATTTGTTCTGTTGGTGTAAGAAGGGTTTCTATTTTACCTAAGTCAATCAATACGTTTTGTTTTTCTTTTTTCTGTATGATACCAGTAATAATATCATTTTCTTTTTCAATATACTCTTTGTATATTATTTGTCTTTCTGCTTCTCTAATTTTTTGAACTACATTCTGCTTTACGTTTTGAGCTGCAACTCTTCCAAAATCCTTTGGTGCAACTTCAATGTCAACAACATCATCAAGCTGATATCTTAAATTAATTTTTTTAGCATCCTCAATATTTATCTCAAGAGTGCTATCCTCCACAATTTCAACAGCTTTTTTCTGCAAGTAAATTTTTATTTCACCAGAATCACGATTTACTAAAACCTTAATAGTAGTTCCATAATTCTTTTTATAAGCTGCAGTTAAAGCAGATTCAAGTGCCGAAAAGATAAGTTCCTTATCAATTCCTTTTTCTTTAACAATTTCCCCCAAAGCCTCAAACAACTCACCAGTATTCATTTCTATACCTCCTAAAAATCATTGAGATTAACGGCTTTAACATTTTCTCTGTTTATATTAATAATTTTATTATTATACTGAACCAATATACTATTATCTTGTAAACCTTTAAGTACTCCATTAATAACTTCTTTACCTTCGAATTTTGATAATAGGGTTATTTTTACTTTACTGTTATTAAACCTGTCAAAATCCCTATCCTTTTTAATGATTCTATTTATTCCTGGAGAAGATACTTCAAAATAATAGCTTATATCTATAGGATCTAACTCATCAAGCTTTTCACTAATTGGCCTGCTAACTGCTGCACAATCCTCAACAGTTATTCCATTAACGTTATCAATATAAACTCTTAAATACCATTCTTCTTCTTCTTCAACAAATTCAACATCCACAAATTCATATCCAAGTTCTTCTATCATTGGTACAACTATATGTTCAATATTTTCTAGAATCGATGAAACCTCCATATTTAACCTCCTTGCCTTTTTTTTAGTATTTGTAGTATCAATTTAGTTATACTCTATATAAGTAAAGAGTGGGAAATACCCACTCCTCTTTGCAGTATATTTATGCCTCACTGTGAATTATAGCATTCACTATCAATTTTGGCAAGTTAAAACAATGAAAGTTAGTTAGTTTCTGGTAGGCCTTTAATCATCTATACCTTTCCACAACCAATTCAGTTTTAGAAACTCCTCTGGGAGTAAATTTCGAAGGTTTTTAGCATCAACAATTCCTTCTACTTAAGTTACATTAACATGCACCTTATAATTTGCCAATACATTTTAATTCTTTCAGCAAAGCCCTTGCTAAACCCAAGTTTTTCTTCTTTCATTATATGTGTTAAATCCTCCAGCTTAACAGTATGGAATCGATAATGCCTCTTTTCTGCAAGCTTGGTTAATGCAACTTCAATACCATAGCGAGTCAAATCAAGCTTATCAATATCTTGTATCATATTCCTTTTTAAGGCACGCTGACCTGATAAATAGGGTGCAACCTTTTGAGCAATATCAGTTACAAATCTTCCGTTTTTAAATAACCCAATGGTCATATCAGTTTCATTATTTATAACTGGTAATAATAAGCTATCAATGTGTTTTTCATTTAATCCTATTAAATCTGCATCTAAGAATATTAATATGTCACCATCTGAATTTTCTATACCAGTAACTAATGCAGCACCCTTACCCCTATTATTTTTTATCTCTATTGTCCTTACCCCTAAATTTTTCGAGATATTAGCTGTTTCATCCACTGACCCATCGCTTATAACAATTATTTCGTCAATCATTTTTGCATTTTTTACACACTCAATTACATTTCCAATGGTTTTCTCTTCATTATAAGCAGGAATAACACAGGATATCTTCATATGCTCCTCCTATAATTTAAAATAAAAGTACTTCATATAATTAGCATTAGTATGTAGTGGCAGGCATGGAAACCTGCCACTACCCTGTAAAAAATAATTTCATTAGAGAGCAAATTACATTACAGTTCTTCAATTTCCTTTATCAATTCTTCAAGAAGCTTATCCTCTGGAACCTTTCTTAATATTTTACCCTTCTTAAATATTAATCCTTCTCCAAAACCTCCTGCAATACCTAAGTCAGCCTCTCTGGCTTCTCCTGGTCCGTTTACGGCACATCCCATTATTGCAACCTTAATGGGTTTATTTATGTTTACTAATATTTCTTCAGCTTTCTTTGCTAAACCAATTAAATCTATATTTGTTCTTCCACAGGTAGGGCATGAAATAATTTCTATTCCAAAGCTTCTAAGTCCACATGATTTCAGTATTTCCTTTCCAACCTTCACCTCTTCTATAGGACTATCCGTTAAGGATACTCTAATAGTATCTCCAATACCTTCACAAAGTAGTGCACCTATACCAATTGAGGATTTAACTGTTCCAGAAAAAATTGTTCCCGCCTCTGTTACACCAAGATGAAGTGGGTATTTTGTTTTTGCTGCTAATAGCCTATAGCTTTTAATATTATCTTGAACATTCGAGGATTTCACAGAAATCACCACATCATAAAAGCCATACTTCTCTAGAATCGAAACATGCCTTAATGCACTTTCAACTAATGCTTCAGGAGTTGGCACCACATATTTTTCGAGTATATCCTTTTCTAGAGAACCAGTATTAACGCCAATTCTAATAGGAACAGCATACTGTTTAGCGGCAGCTACCACCTCTTTTATCTTAAGCTCACTACCTATATTCCCTGGATTTATTCTAAGCCCCTCAACTCCGTTTTTAATAGACTCCAATGCTAATTTATAATCAAAATGTATGTCAGCAATAAGTGGAATATTTATACCCTTTTTTATCTCTTTTATGGCCATAGCTGCTTCCATGTCTGGAACTGCTACTCTTATTATCTCGCACCCAACCTTCTCTAATTCTTGTATTTGCTTTATTGTCTTTTCAGCATTCCTTGTATCTGTATTTGTCATTGATTGAATTGTAATGGGTGCATTTCCTCCTATGAATATATCTCCTATTTTAATTTTATTTGATTCTCTTCTCATTTATATCATCCCTTATCATAATTGTATTTAATAATAAAAATCGAAAACTAGAAGGAACCTATTGTAAAAATATCTTTAACTGTAACAAGAATCATTAATCCGAACAGTACTACAAAACCAATCAAATTGATATAACCTATCTTATTTTCATCTATTTTCTTACCAGTAATAGCTTGAATTAATAATATGACAACCCAACCTCCGTCAAGTGCAGGAAAAGGTATAAGATTAATTATTCCAAGGTTAATGCTTAGTGCTCCAGCAAAACTTAACAATTGTAATATTCCAAGCTTAGCTACTTCACCTGACATTTTTACAACTGCAACTGGTCCTCCAAAATCACTTAGTTTCATTTCACCCTTAAATGCACCTAATAATATATCAACCATCCATGTAACCGCCGAAAAGGTTTCTGATACCCCATTTTTTATGGATACAAAAATATTACCCTTCTCAACCTTAAGATTTACTCCTACTAAATATCTATTTTCTTTTTCATCAAATTTTGGTGTAATATTTAAATCAACAGTTTTGTTATTCCTTAAAACAGTAAGCTTAAAGGTTTTATCCTTATTGTCTTGAAGGAAAGCAGTGAAATCCTCCCATTTATCTATTTTTGTATCATTAACAGAAAGTATTTTATCATCTGCTTTTACTCCTGCCTCCATTGCAGGGCGATTATCCACTACAACTCCAATTATTGGTTCTTTAGCTGGTATTCCTACATTATATAGAACAATAGTAAATAGAACAATTGCCAATACAAAGTTCATAAATGCACCTGCAAGGCTTATAAGAATTCTCTTCCAGGGATTTATATTGCATACAGCTCTTGGGTCATTAGAATCCTCTTCTTCACCAAGCATTTTAACATATCCACCTATAGGTAATAATCTCAATGAGTAATTTGTTTCTCCACGTTTAAATCCAAATATTTTAGGTCCCATTCCCAATGCAAATTCCAGTACCTTTACCCCTGAAAGCTTAGCTACTGTAAAGTGACCAAGCTCATGACTTGCAATAAGCAAACCAAATACAAATATAACTGCTATTGCAGTTTGAAGACCATTTAATATTGTCTGCAATTTTACCACCATCCTATTTTATCATTTTATTAACATTTTCTCTGACTTGAATTTCTAAATCAATAATTTTTTCAAGTGTTAAATTATAATCCACCCTATGAGTTTTCATTGATTCTCTAATTATACCTTCTATCTCTAAAAATTTTATTTTACCATTCAAAAATAGATTAACAGCTTCTTCATTAGCAGCATTCATTACAGTGGGCATTGTCCCACCTATTTTACCAGCAGTATAACCAAAGCCAAGACAAGGGAATGATTCATTATCAGGTTTTTCAAAGGTTATACTCCCCTTATTTATTAAATCCAAATATCCAATAACAGATGAATTACGATTTGGATAGTCAAATGCATATTGAATAGGGTGTTTCATATCTGTGTTGCTCATCTGGGCAATAATTGAACCATCCACATACTCTACCATAGAATGTATTATGCTTTGTGGATGTACTACAACCTCAATATTTTCATATTTAACATTGAAAAGCCAATGTGCTTCAATAACCTCTAAAGCCTTATTCATTAATGTAGCAGAATCTATAGATATTTTTTTACCCATATTCCACTTAGGATGCTTAATAGCCTGCTCTGGTGTAACATCAACTAATTGGGATTTGCTTTTCCCTCTAAAAGGTCCTCCTGAAGCAGTCAGAATAATCTTGTTAATTGATTTAGGATTTTCACCATTCATACATTGAAATATTGCACTATGCTCGCTATCAACAGGTAAAATACTTGATTTTGATTTTTTTAATTCTGCTTTTATTAACTCCCCACCAACAACTAAAGTTTCCTTATTTGCTAATGCAATCATCTTTCCAGCTTGAATTGCAGCAATAGTTGGTGTTAAGCCTATCATACCAACTATAGAAGTTAATACTATATCAACCTCATCTAGAGTACTAATATATTTTAATCCTTCAATCCCTTCCAAAACTGTTATCCCATAACTTTTCAATTTTTCATTTAAAATTCTGTGAAATTTCTTATCCATAACTGCAACATAATTAGGTCTGAACTCCACTGCCTGTTCATATAGCAAATCAATATTAGAATTTCCTGATATTGCAACAAGTCTATATTCAGACCTTTTATTTCTTATTATATCAATTGCTTGTGTACCAACGGATCCTGTTGAACCTAAGATGCATATATTTTTCATAAAATCATACCTTCCTTTGAATGCAAAATACATTTAGAATTTCTTTTAAAAGTATAATAACAAATGGACCAATAATTACTCCCCAAGCCCCATAAATAATAATGCCAATATATAGTGATAGAATCGTAACTGCAGGATGTATATGTAAATTATTACCCATCATTTTAACTTCCATAATTTTTCTAGATACTGTTAAAAGAATATATAAAAGAACCAACCCTAATGTCGTAAAAATATTATTCTGAGAAATTTCAAATACAATTAAGGGAACAAATATTATTGTAGTACCTATTACTGGCATTATATCAAGTATACCACAAATCAAACCTATTGTTAAAGGGCTTGGAATGCCGAGTACATATAAGCCAAATATTGTTTCTAATGTTGTAATTAACACTAATTTGAATTGTATATTAATAATAGCAGCATTACTTTTAACAACATTATAAATAATCTTAAAATAATTATATGGCATATACTTTTTCAATAAACTATATATTTTATCTAAATCCAAGCTAATAAATATTGTTGTTAATAAAATTACTAATGTATATATCAATCCATTTATTGTATTAATAACAGTACCAATAATTCTTTCTTTATATGAAGGTATTATATTTTCCAATGTATTTATAATATTTGACAAATTCATATTGTTAAAATTTATAAATTCAAATTTATTAGATAAAATAACTATTATATTAGGAAGGGAGTTAATAAAAATAACAACCTGCTCATACACATAGCTTCCAATATAGTAAAAAAATAATACCAATGTAATGACCATTATTATGAATCCTAAAAAAACACTAACCCTTCTAGACAATCCTATGTTCTTAAATAGCTTAACAAAAGGTTCCAATATTAAAACAAATATTATAGAAATAATAAAGGGCCATAAAAAAACAAGGCATAGCTTAAGTAATATCACTATTATTAATAAAATAGTTATTATCTTAAGCATAGCCCAACTTTTTTTTATCATACTACCATCCTAAAAAAAATTTTATATAATAGTATACTACAGGAGTTACAAAAAGTATGCTATCAAACCTATCAAGTATTCCCCCATGCCCAGGAATTATATTGCCATAATCTTTTACTCCTATAAATCGTTTTATTAAAGAGGCAACTAAATCTCCAATCTGTGATATTATACCCGATACTATTCCAAACATAACAAGTTCATACCAAGCTGAGTCTATTTTTACAATAAAATATGCCCAGAGTAGTACTCCTATACAGCTACCTATTATTCCTCCTATAAATCCTGCGACAGTCTTTTTGGGACTTACCTCAGGACATAGTTTTCTTTTACCAAATTTACGTCCAACATAATATGCTAAGGTATCTGCAAACCATGCAATTATAAAAACAAGTAAAATCAACCTACTTCCATTTTCCCATTCTCTTATAAATGTTAACAATGTGAAAAAATTGATTATATATATATATCCAACTATAGTGATAGCAGATGAAATCACATTATAGAATTTTGTAAATACTGGTACAGCCATACTCAATAATACAATTAAATATACCATTGGAAGCACAAATTCTGTTTTATTGAAAAGTATTATGAACATATTGATTATATAACCAAATATTAATACACATGCAATTACTTTATTGTTTGTTGATTTATACACATTTATATATTCATATAAAGCAATAGCAATAATCCCTAAAGCACCAATTTTAAAAATTACTCCCCCTGTAATGATGAAACCAATTATTAACAGTACCAAAACTACTGCACTAATAACTCTTTTAATTTTATCATCCAACATTTTCTTCTCCTATCTTTACTATACTCCTCCAAATCTCCTGCTCCTATTTTGATAATCATATATAGCTTTATACAAATAAATTGGCTTAAAATCTGGCCAATAAATATCTGAAAACCAAAATTCTGTATACGCAATTTGCCATAGTAGATAATTGCTTATTCTATATTCTCCACTTGGTCTTATTAATAAATCTGGATCAGGTATACCCTTTGTATACAAATTATCTGATATTAATTTATCATCAATATCTTCAAGCCCAATATTTCCTTTTTTTACTTGGTTGGCAATATTGATTATTGCTTTCTTTATCTCGTCTCTAGCACCATAGTTTAATGCAAGATTTAAACATAAACCCTTATTATTTTTGGTTAATGTATATGCTCTATCTAATTCATCTATACATTGTCTAGGTAACTGTGATATATCCCCGATAGCTCTTACTACAACATTGTTTTTATGAAGCTCATCTATTTCTTTTTTTAGAAATTCTAAAAGCAATGTCATTAACGTATTAACCTCATCCTTTGGTCTTTTCCAATTTTCTGTTGAAAAAGCGTATAAAGTTAGATACTTAATTCCTAAATTCGAAGAAGTTTTTACAATTTCTCTAATTGTTTCAACTCCTGCTCTATGACCCATTGCTCTAGGCAAACCCCTTTTTTTAGCCCATCTCCCATTTCCATCCATTATTATTGCTACATGCTTTGGAATTTTTTCTTTATCGATTTTATTTAATATATCTGTGTTTGCAGGGTCAGATTTATTTTTAAAAAACATATAATATTCCTCCAGGATATTTAAAAAATCCCCTCTTATTATGAGGGGTTAAAAATAGGATACATATATGGTTAGACTGCTATTATAATCAACCTTAATTATTCTTAAATCATTGCCAATTTTAGTTTTTTTAGTATCCCATACTTCTACCAGGCTATAGTGTATATTATTACTATTTAACAATGGTTTTATGGTTTCAAATCTAAAGCCTATATATTTTTCAATATCCATGTTATACAGACATTATCTCCTTTTCTTTAGTTTCAACAATCTTGTCAATTTCCTTAATAAAATTATCTGTTACTTTTTGAATTTCGTCCTCTGTCTTTTTAATATCATCCTCTGAATGAGAATTATCTTTTTTCAATACTTTAAGCTTTTCATTTGCATCTCTTCTAATTGATCTAACTGCAACTTTACATTCTTCTCCATGCTTCTTTACGACCTTAACAAGATTTTTTCTTGTTTCCTCAGTAAGCTCAGGTACAGAAAGTCTTATCACCTGTCCATCATTGTTTGGATTCATACCTAGGTCTGATTTTTGAATAGCCTTTTCAATATCCTTAATTGCTTTTTTATCCCAGGGTTGAATTACTAGAGTTCTTGAATCAGGTGTGGAAATTGTTGCAAGCTGTGCAATGTGGGTTGGGGTACCATAGTAATCTACCATAAGTTTATCTAGTATTGAAGGGTTTGCTCTGCCTGCTTTTAAGCTTTGAAGCTCCTTTTTCAGTAATTCAATAGATTTTTTCATTTTTTCATCCGATACATTAAGTACTTCCTTAATCATATGAGTTACCTCCCTTATTTTAATTTTCTACAACTGTTCCAATGTTTTCACCTTGAACAACCCTTTTTATGTTGCCAGGTGTATCTAAAGCAAATACGATAATGGAAATGCCATTGTCCTTACATAGAGAAGTGGCTGTTGAATCCATTACTTTGAGATCCTTTTCCAAAACCTCATAAAATGTCAATTTATCATATTTCTTTGCATTTTTGTTTGTCTTAGGATCACAATCATATACTCCATCTATATTTTTTGCTAAAATTATTACTTCAGCCTCAATTTCCATACCTCTTAGTGCAGCTGCTGTATCAGTTGAAAAGTATGGATTACCTGTTCCTGCAGCAAAAATTACAACTCTCCCTTTTTCCAGATGTCTCATTGCTTTCCTTCTAATATAAGGCTCTGCTATAGCTTTCATTTCAATTGCTGTTTGAACCCGTGTTAAAACTCCAATACTTTCAAGAGAATCTTGAAGAGCCATTGCGTTTATACATGTTGCAAGCATACCCATATAATCAGCTGTGGTTCTGTCCATTCCACCGCCATTTCTGCCTCTCCAAATGTTCCCTGCACCTACAACAATACTAACCTCTACGCCCATATCTACTACTTCTTTAATCTCATTAGTTATTCTATTAACTACATCAAAATCTATTCCATAACCCTTTTCCCCAGCAAGTGACTCACCACTGAGTTTCAACATTATCCTCTTATATTTAGGAGTAATCATTTTTTTACCTCCAAAAAAATATTCTACATAGAAAAGATTATTCCTTCTTTTAGTAATATTCCTATCTCTATATTATCAGAAATATTATAAAATTGAAATCCCAAAGACTCTTAAAAAAAGAGAACACGGTGTGTTCTCTTTTAAATTAGCATCTTGTTTGCTTCATTACTTCTTCAGCAAAGTTTTCTTCTTTCTTTTCTAAACCTTCACCTTTTTCATATCTAACAAATTTCACAACTTTAATTTCAGTTCCAAGCTCTTTAGATTTATTTTCAATGAATTTTTTAATAGTAAAATCTTGATCTCTTATCCAAAGTTGTTCAATTAAGCATACTTCTTTATAATATTTTTGAATTCTTCCATCAACCATTTTTTCTACTATTTTTTCTGGTTTACCTTCATTCAATGCTTGTTGTCTATAAATTTCTCTTTCCTTGTCTAATGAAGTATTATCAACATCTTCTTTAGAAAGGAATAAAGGATTGGAAGCAGCTATTTGAAGTGTAAGTTCTTTTGCTACTTCTTTAACAATATCAGAAGTTCCACCTTCAACATTAACTATAACACCTATTCTTCCACCACCATGAATATATCCTAAAACAACACCATTGGTTGCAGCAAGCTTAGTAAACCTTCTCAGGCTCAAGTTTTCACCAAGTTTAGCAATAAGTCCAGTAATTGCTTCTTTAACTGTAACTGTATTGTTTTCTATGTACTTATCCTCTAAAAGTTCTTCCAAAGTATTATAACTTGAAAGTGCTACTTGCTTTGCCAAGCCCAAAGACATTTGAATAAAATCCTTGTTTTGTGCAACAAAATCTGTTTCACAATTAAACTCAACAATTGCACCAACACTATTATCTTCAACTATGTAAGTTGATACTAGACCTTCTGCAGCAATTCTGCCAGCTTTCTTTGCTGCTGCTGCAAGACCCTTTTCTCTTAAAATTTCAATTGCCTTTTCAATGTCGCCATCTGTCTGAGTTAATGCTTTTTTACAATCCATCATACCTGATCCAGTTCTTTCTCTTAACTCAGCAACCATCTTAGCAGTGATTACCATACTAATACCTCCTATAATATATTAAAGGTAAGGGCTAGAAATCCCTTTCCCCTTACCTTAATTTTAAAATTATTCAGCCAATTGTTCGCCTTGTCTTCCTTCAATAATAGCATCTGCAATTTTTGATGAAATAAGTTTTACCGCTCTAATTGCATCATCATTACCTGGTATTACGTAGTCAACTTCTTCTGGGTCACAATTTGTATCAACTATTCCTACAACTGGTATTCCCAAAATTTTTGCTTCTGCTACAGCATTTTTCTCTTTTCTTGGGTCAACTACGAAAAGCATATCTGGTACTTTAGTCATATTTTTTATACCACCAAGGTTCTTTTCAAGTTTTTCCATCTCATGCTTTAACTTTATTACTTCTTTCTTTGGAAGTAATGAGAAAGTACCATCTTCCTCCATTTTCTCTAAATCAGTAAGTCTCTTAATTCTTGTTCTGATGGTGTTAAAGTTTGTTAACATTCCACCTAACCAACGTTCACTTACAAAGTGCATGTTGCTTCTAATTGCTTCTTCTCTTACTGAATCTTGAGCTTGTTTTTTTGTACCTACAAATAGTATTTCTTTTCCTTCAACAGCAGCACTCTTAACGAAATCGTAAGCCTCTTCCATTTTCTTTACTGTTTTTTGAAGATCAATAATGTAGATACCATTACGCTCTGTAAAAATGTATGGAGCCATCTTAGGGTTCCATCTTCTTGTTTGGTGTCCAAAGTGCACACCTGCTTCAAGTAATTGTTTCATTGATATTACTGACATAAAAACACCTCCTGGTTTTTTCCTCCGCCATACTTTGCTCCATAAAAGACCATAAAGGCACCATCTTACGAAATATATGGCGTGTGTATTATTTACCTTATGTAGTATAACATAGATGAATTATTATGGCAACAACCATGTAAAAATTTTTACAATTCTTTTATTTTTATTTTAATATTAATATTAGTTTTAAAATCTCCTATAATTAAGAAAATTCAAAAGCATAAATTAGCTTTTGAATTTTCTTAATTCATCAATCAGCTTATCGTTTAATATTTTAATATGAGTACCCTTCATTCCTAATGATCTAGACTCAATTACCCCTGCGCTTTCAAACTTCCTCAGGGCATTTACAATTACTGATCTCGTAATTCCTACTTTATCTGCAATTTTACTAGCTATCAGTAATCCCTCATTACCATCAAGTTCATTAAAAATATGTTCAACTGCTTCAAGCTCTGAATAGGATAATGTCCCAATTGCAAGTTGGACAACAGCTTTTTTTCTAGCTTCATCCTCTATTTCCTCTTGTTTGGATCTTAATATTTCCATACCTACTATTGCTGCACTATATTCAGCAAGTACAAGGTCTTCATCATTAAATTCAGATCCATATCTAGAAATAGATAGGGTTCCTAACCTTTCTCTATTACCCATAATTGGTACTATTGTAGTAAACTTATTTTCATGCAAGCAATTCGTTCCCTCATCAAACACACATAAACCATTTGCTTTTACATTTGATTTTGTCTCTAATATCTTTAAGAGTTCGCTATTATAATCTTCTGGGAACTTATTTTCACTTAACACTTTTTCTTTAAGCTTTTGGCATTCAAAATTGCTAATTAAACTATATCCTAAAATTTTACCTTTCCTACTTGCAATATATACATTACAATTCAGTACCTCACTAAGTATATTACATATATCTGTAAAAATCACTTGTTCAGTGGCAGATTTTTGAATAATTCTGTTCAGCATTCTTGTTTTCTCTAATAGGGTTTTCATAAACTCATCCCCTTCTAACATTTTTTATGATGTTTCTAACTATTTTCTTATATACATAATCTGTTATTCACTATTATATTGAATATAACATAAGCAAAAATTTTATTCAATGATATTAAGTATTTTGCTTGTAACAGTATTATAGATAGGATAATAATTATTGTTCTTCTCTAATATAGTCACATTTATCATTAAAGCATTTAAATTGTTTTTTAGTTTTGGTTGTTTTTTCTATTAAAATTGTCCCACACTTTGGACATTTTTCTTCAGTTGGTTTACCCCAGCTAACAAAATCACACTCAGGATAATTACTGCATCCATAAAAGGTTCTACCTTTTTTCGTTCTTCTAACAACTACCTTACCACTACACTTTGGACATGAAACATTTAGTTCTTCAACTATTGCCTTTGTATTCTTACACTCAGGATACCCAGGGCATGCTAGAAATTTACCATACCTGCCCTTTTTTATCACCATGTTTTTACCACACTTATCACATAGAATATCTGTTTCTTCTACTTCTTCCTCTATAGTGATTTTACTAATCTGTTCCTCTGCAATTTTAATTAAAACATTTAGTGGCTTGTAAAATTCATCAACTATATTTACCCAGTTTTCCTTACCCTCTTCTACCTCATCTAGTTTCTTTTCCATCTCTGCAGTAAATTCCACATCAACAATACTACTAAAGTATTCCTTTAAAAGTTCTGTAACAATCTCTCCCAACTCTGTAGGCATAAATGTTTTCTTTTCCCTAACAACATATCCTCTATCAACTATTGTACTAATTATTGGAGCATAGGTACTTGGTCTGCCTATTCCATTTTCCTCTAATGTCTTTACAATTGTTGCTTCAGTAAATCTAGCAGGTGGTTGGGTAAAATGCTGTTTAGGTTCTATTTCTTTAAGATGTAGTTTTTGATTTATATTAATATCAGGTATACTTGTATTCTCTTTTTCATCCTCTTCCACACTATAAAGCTTAGTAAACCCAGCAAATTTTAAATTACTTCCATTTGCTTTAAAAATATATTCATTTGCATTAATATCCACGGTTGTTGTATTGAAAATAGCTGATGCCATTTGGCTTGCAACAAATCTTGACCATATTAACTTATATAACTTATATTGTTCACTGCTTAAGGAGCTTTTAATTTCTTCTGGATTTCTTTCTACAGATGTAGGACGTATAGCCTCATGTGCATCTTGAATATTATTTTTTGTTTTATAAGTTCTTCTAGCCTCAGGAAGAAATTCGCTTCCAAATTTCTTTTCAATATACTCTTCAGTGTTTTTTTGTGCTTCCTCTGAAACTCTTACTGAATCAGTTCTCATATATGTGATTAAACCAACAGTTCCCTCTCCTTTTACGTCTATACCTTCATATAGCTGTTGCGCAACGGACATGGTTTTCTTTGCAGTAAAATTCAACCTTTTGTACCCTTCCTGCTGAAGTGTACTAGTTATAAAGGGAGGTAATGGATTTCTTCTTTTTTCCTGCTTTTTAATATCTGATACAAAATAATCAGCATTACTAATATTATTTAGTACTACATCCACCTGTTCTTGATTTTCCAGGTCTATTTTTTCATTATTTTCAGAGTGAAGCTTTGCTTCAAAAACTTTATTATCCTCTTCAAATTTTGCAATCAAAGACCAATATTCCTTTGGAATAAAGTTTCTTATTTCATTTTCCCTATCAACTATTAACCTAACTGCAACAGATTGAACTCTTCCAGCACTTAAACCCCATTTTACTTTTCTCCATAAAATGGGACTTATTTCATATCCAACCAGTCTATCTAAAATTCTTCTTCCTTGTTGTGCATTAACTAACCCCATGTTTATTGGTCTGCTTTTTTTTATTGCCTCTTTAATAGCACCCTTTGTTATTTCATGAAATTCTATTCTACACCTATCTTTTTCATCTAACCCTAATATTGTTGATAAATGCCAGGATATTGCCTCTCCCTCTCTATCAGGGTCGGTAGCAAGATAAACTTTATCAGCTTTTCTAGCTTCCTTTTTCAGAGTATCAATTAGTTTTCCTTTTCCTCTTATGGTAATATACTTTGGTTCATAATTATTATCAGTATTTACACCAATCTGGCTTTTGGGTAAGTCCCTGACATGTCCCATGGAAGCTTCAACTTTATAATTCTTCCCCAAGAATTTACCCACTGTCTTTGCCTTTGCAGGTGATTCAACTATTACAAGGGACTTAGCCATTATAACACCTCCGGTAAAATTTTTATGTATACATTTATGTATTATAGACAAATGTAAAAATAAAATCAAGTTTAGTATAGCATATAATAGTTTCCGTATACTCTTTTTATTAATCCACGGCATTCCAATTTACTTAAAGTTGTTAAAATTGATTCAGAGTTTAAGCTTGAATTTTCTAGTATCTCATCTATCTTCATACCACCAATCTTCAGTAAATTAAGTATAGCATTTTCATATTCATCTAGGGTATTTATTGTTTTTTTCTCATAATCAAAATTGAATTCCTCTAGTATATCTTGGACACATGTAATAGGTTTTGCACCATCCTGTATTAATTTATTTGTTCCACAGCTTACATAGCTAAAAATATTACCAGGTACAGCAAAAACATCCTTGCCTTGTTCTAATGCACAACCAACAGTTATTAAAGAACCACTTTTTTCACCTGCCTCAATTACAAGTAAAAACCTTGCCAACCCACTTATAATTCTATTTCTTGCTGGAAAATTACTAGCTAAAGGCATCATATCAGGCATATATTCAGTTATTATACATCCTTTTTTAACTATTTCTTCTACTAAATCAGCATTTTCTTTTGGATAAATATTTTTAAAACCACTGCCCATAACTGCAACTGTTACACCATTACCATCAATTGACCCTCTATGACTGCAGCTATCTATGCCCCTTGCCATTCCACTAACTACAACTATTCCATGACTTGCTAATTCATAAGTTAATTTATAAGCTGCTGTTTTACCATAATCAGATGCCTTTCTTGCTCCAATAACCGCAATAGAATTGTTGAAGTTAGGAAGCTTTCCCTTTATAAAAATACCTACAGGTGGATAATAAATGTTTTTCAATGCTTCTGGATAATCTGTTTCATTATATAGTATAAATTCTATTTTTTCATTTACTAAATATTCACACATTTCTCTAAAATTATTCTTATCCTTCGTTTTCTCAATTTCATCTGCTTCAATTAAGTTAATTCCTAATTTGATATAATCAATCTTTTTATAATTCCAAAAGTCATCTATTGATACTAAGTTCTCTAAAATAGCTAATTTTAAAACATGTCTTAAGGGTAAATTTGCAAACCATATTTTCATAATTAAATTAGTCATAAATTTCCTCCATTTTATAGAATTACAATATTTATGTATGATTTTAGGCATAAAATGTTTTTTTTATTCAATTAGAATATATTATTTTTGTTTTGAGAGTGTATGGTGAAATAGGATCCAGTCTTTTGATTATCAGTTATGATAATATCATATAATATAATAATTACAAAATACTATTCATAAAATTAAAAATAAGCAGGAAGCCAATACTTTTTCCTGCTTGCAAAATTTATCTACTTGCTTTATCTAGTGCTTTATGAACTGCTCTTTTCCAGTTTTCAGAGCTTATTGTTGCTCCAGAAATAGCTGCTACATCATATGTTTGTTTTTCTAGCATCTTCTGTGCTAAGTCCAACCTGTATTTATTCAGATTTGGCATTATATATCCATTAACCTTTTCACCAACCCATTCTTCATAGTTTACTTCCTTGCCAATATTATCTAACCTTCTTAGAGTAATTCCAGATATTCTCCCATTACTTATAATCACTGTTGCATTTTCGTTTCCATATTTCCACTTATCTCCTTCTTCTGTATATGTTCCATCCCTATAGTTTACTTTATTATTTTGTTCATCCCCTGGTTTTTGCTGCTCAAATACTAGATCACATGAAGTTATTGATAAAAATATCAAAATATATATAGCCCAAATAAGTTTATTCATAACGTTTCACCTCGTTGCTTGTTTTTATGATTTATATTTCTACTTATATTAAGTGTAAGAGGATTATTTTTTATACAAGGATAATAATACATTATCAGTTATGATAATATCATCTATGTAATTATAAGAATATATTTTTGTTTTGTATTGTAAAACCATTACATAATATAATAAAATAGGATTATATTATATTGGAGGGATAAACATGGAAAGAAAAAATTATTTATGGGGAATACTTTTAATTACCATAGGAATTATACTACTTTTAGACAAAATTTTCACCATTGGAATTTTTGATACTGTTAACTTATGGCCTCTCTTTATACTTGTACCAGGTCTAATATTTGAACTTAGTTTTTTTACATCAAATAGAAATCCTGGTTTACTAGTACCAGGAGGATTCTAACAACCCTAGGGCTTTTATTCTTTTTTGAAAGCTTTACTGACTGGAACTTTTCAGAATATACTTGGCCAATTTATCCATTATCAGTTGCTATTGGTTTGTTTCAACTTTATTTATTTGGCGGAAGAGAATCTGGTATTTTAATTCCTGTTTTTATATTAACTACAGTTTCTATCGTCTCATTTGTATCAATAGTCACTTCTGTATTTGATTTTACTTTATTATTTGCAGTTTTAGCAATTATAGCAGGACTTTATATATTATATAGAACTTACATAGCAAAAAAGTAGCAGGATTTTCCTGATACTTTTTTATTATCCCCAGTACTTTCTATCTAAAATTCTATATTGCAGTGCTTCTGCAATATGCTTTTCCTCAATATTTATTGAAGCATCCATATCTGCAATTGTTCTTGATATTTTAAGTATTTTACTATAAGCTCTAGTACTTAGCGACATAGATTTGAAAGCTACCTTTAGTAGGGCTTCTCCTTTATTATCAAGAGCACAATATTTTTTTAAGTGCTTTGTTTTCATCTGAGCATTATTTTGAATCGTTTCTCCACTAAACCTTTCCTGCTGTGCTATTCTTGCTTTCTCCACTCTCAGTCTTATACTCTCAGAGCTTTCCTCTACAATATTATTATTTATCTCATCAAATTGCACTGGTTCTACAGAAACATGGATATCTATCCTGTCTAATAAAGGTCCAGACACCCTGTTTAAATAGCTTCTTATTTGCACCTCTGAGCATTTACATTGCTTAAGTTGATATCCATAGAACCCACAGGGACATGGATTCATACTTGCAACAAGCATGAATCGTGCAGGATAGGTGTATTTACCCTTCGCCCTCGAAATACTAACCCTTCCATCCTCCATTGGCTGCCTAAGGGCTTCAAGAGCATCCCTTCGAAATTCAGGTAGTTCATCTAAAAATAATACCCCATTGTGGGCCAGAGACACTTCTCCTGGCATAGGATTACTTCCACCACCTATAATAGAAGCAGTTGAGGCAGTATGGTGAGGATTTCTAAAGGGTGTTTCTAGCACAATTTGTCCTTTTTCTTTTAACAGTCCAGAAATACTATATATTCGTGTAACCTCAATTGATTGATTATAATCTAGGAATGGAAGTATTGTAGGTATCCTTTGGGAAAGCATTGTCTTTCCTCCACCTGGTGGTCCTATCATAATTATATTATGCCCTCCACTAGAGGCAACTTCAATTGCTCTTTTAGCAAGCTTTTGTCCCTTAACTTCATTAAAATCCATATCATATTGTACCCTTTTTTTAAGAGAGTTGTCCATAAATTCTACCCTATCTAAAAGAATCTCTCCATTAATGTACTCCACTAATTCATTTAGTGTAGATAGGGGTAATATCTCAATGTCTCTAACATAAGCTAACTCATTCTTATTATCACAAGGTATAAAAACCCTTTTATATTTACTTCTTTTAGCCTCTAATACCATTGGCAATATTCCCTTTACCCCTCTTACTTCTCCATTTAGGGATAGCTCCCCAATGAATATACACTCTCTAGTATCAAACAAGTCCATAGCATTATTGCTCAATAGTATTCCAACTGCAATAGCTAAGTCAAAATGGGGTCCCTCTTTTTTAAGATCTGCAGGTGCAAAATTAACTGTTATTTTGCCTAGAGGAAATTCATATCCACTATTTTTAATTGCTGCCCTTACTCTTTCCTTTGATTCCTTGATTATCATATCAGGTAATCCAACCATATTAAATACTGGTAATCCATTTTGAATATCCACCTCAATATTAACAACAAATCCCTCTATACCAATTAAAGATATTGAATTAACCTTACTTAGCAAAGTAGCACCTCCTTATTGTACTATATAATTATTGACATATAATTGAATTTTAAACATCATAAATGGCTGCCAGAAAGAGCAGAATAACGATGAAATAACGATGACGGTTAATTACTGTTGTCTTATCACATTTACTACTATTTTTACATCAAAAAGCTTGATTAAGCAGAAAAAGATTAATTTTACTATTAATTTTTTATTAAAATCTACTTATCTTTTGATTTTTTTGCATAAAAAAATGGTGCTTGTCCTCTTTTACACCAAATAAATAAAACTTTACTGGTAAGTTTTTTAAATTTTATTACACTACATTATGCAGAATATTGCATTATGAATTCATTCAGTATATTTTTATACCTTTCATCCTCATCCATTAGTTTATACCCTATACTACAAAGCTTTGACACCCTAGATTGGGTTATATTGCCTAACAATCTGCAAATGTCAGCACATCTATAATTACATAGACTTCGCATTAACATTACTGCAAGAGCACGGGAATTAACAGCATCCTTACGGTGCTTCCATTG
>JARDZI010000203.1 GCA_029240935.1 Clostridiales bacterium | reverse complement strand
ATAGTACAACTGGTATATATAGAGAAAAGGATAACACAATTGCAAGCCACATAAATTGAAAACTGTTGTCCCTATGTTTTTTTACTTCAATATAGAAAATATAGATAATAATAATGCCCATAATTGCAAAGGGAATATTCCTGTATACTCCCCAAGAAACTGGAGCATTATAGCTTAACCATTTATTTTGCGGAAAAAAACATAATATGATTCTTGTTATACATAAAGCATAAATTGAAAGTGTAAGTCCAATATATTCTTTAATTTGATATCGTTCTCTCCAAATATAATATAGAATAACATAAAATATTGTCATAGTAATAGATGTAACAAATTTTCCAAATCCAAGTGCCGCAGCATTTGCTTCTAAGCCAGTTGTAAACAATGCATATGATCTTGGTATTAAATGAAATGCATCACCAGCTCCTAATAAGGCTGCCATAATACCAAATAGCTTAAATTGTTTATTAGAACCACTCTTCACTACCATTTTTATACCTACTGTAATAACCCCGATTAAATAAACTGCATCAAATAAAGTTTCCATAATTGCCTGCATACTAATACCTCCATAATAATTATTGGTGAACATTGTTCATATTTATTCAAATTAAAAATCATACTTAAGTATGACTTCTAATTTGACATTATCTTTTTTAAAATCACAACAAAAAAACTCATGTCCTTCTCACCTTTTTTAAGCATCATTATCATATTTTCAAATATAAATTCTACTAATTTGTCCTTTGAAATAACACTTGACCATTGGTATTGCTTCAAACTTTTGTCCATTTCCATCATTTTCATAATTTTATTGTAAATATTCCTGAAATACTCATTTTGTTTTTGCTTACCAAGTAATTTTTTATGGGTTTTTAGAAAGGAAAGTTCTTCTAACCAGTTTTCCTTAAATTTATTTAGATGAATATATAGTATATTATAAATTCTTTCTAAATTGTCATAAAAGTCATCCTTCTCAAAGCTTTTCCAATCAACCTCTGCAAAGGCTTCCCCCCAAAAATCTTCAATAACAGCTACTAATAAATCTCCCTTTGATGGAAAGTAATTATAAACTGTACCAATAGCAATCCCACTATTTTTTGCAACAGAACGAATATCAATTTTTGTTATACCCTGCTTTATAGCAATTGCTTTAGCAGTTAATAAAATAGTTTCCTTATAACCCTTATTGTTGTTTTCCATTCTTATTTCACCTCGTGAACATTGTTCATATTGATTGTATAATAGAAATATTATATTGTAAAGGATTATTTTGAAAATATTATAATAAAAAAAATGAAAATGATAAAATCAACATGAAGTTATCATTTTCACATTCAGCATCTGAATTGAAATAGAAAACAATTTTTCAAAAATTATATATCACTTTATACATTAATTCTGCAGGATCAAGTATAGGAATTGATACATATTTTTTCAATTCATTATGTAAATAAGGAAAGTGAGTGCATCCAAGTATAAGTACATCTACTTTAATTTGATTGAAAAATTCAATTACTTTTCTCAATGCAAATTTTCGAACTATATCTTGTTCTGAAATACCTCTTTCTATATCTATAATAACAGGAAGTATGCCTAATCCAATAACAGTGCAACTAGTATTTGCACTTTGTACAACTTTCTCAATACCAACTGAATTCTGATTGTTTGCTGCAAGAACACCAATGTTTTTATAGTCATAAGCTATTTTTTTATAAACAGTAAGTGGCGTAATTATTCTAATATCCTCTTCTCTTGACAGTTTATCAATATCTACAGCAGTACTTAGAGAATTGCAATATATCATTATTGTGTCAACGCCTTCTAATTTAATCTTTTCTATTATCTCCTTAACTTTATTCCCAAGTTCATGTTGAGATTGTATTTGTAATTTTGATTGTTCTTCAGGACTTGAAGATACCTGATAACCTAATGAACTAATTCCTTTTGAATTCAAAAAATCCACTCCCATTTGTGTATCTTTTGGAGTGCCTGCAATAACTGCAACCTTAATATTATTCATAATAACCACTCTTTCATATATTTACTTTGATAATTGCTAGGTTTAAATATTACATATATAACTCAGAATTATCATTGATTTACTGCCATTTATAGTTGATGAGTCTCACAATAGCATAGAAACTTTGACTTATCTGTTTTAAAATTTGAATTTGCCAGTATTTTGGGCCAAGTCGTAATTTTATTTATTATATTTCTTCTGCTATCAATAGTCAAGCTATCCTAGACTACTAATAAAGGATGGGTTTTTTCTCCTCATCCAATACACTGTTATATTTCCAACCTACTTCTTTTTTTGTAATAACCATCTATTATGCTCATATGCACCTATCTGCTTGCATTGGCATCGCAAGCAGATTGGAATTAATTTGTAGTATTTTATAAATATCCCCATATAGCACATCAACATATTCTTGGAAGCATGGGAGTATCCAGAGTATGTAGTAATCTTCTGCCCCCTATTTTTGTTTCAAGGTATACAATATTGTCCTTTAGCTCTTCAATGATCCCAATAATACTGGCATCTTTTCCATTATCAAGGTTTTGAATACACAGCAATATTTCTTGAGTCATTCCAGCATCTACTACCAATATAGCTCGTCCTTCACTAGCAAGGTATAATGGGTCTATACCCAGAAGACTACAAACAGCCCTAACTTCATTGCGTATTGGAATATTGTTTTCTAATATCCTAATTCTATGTCCCATTATGCTAGAAATCTCATTTAAGGCTGTGGCTAGTCCACCTCTTGTAGGATCTTTCATTAACTTAATATTAGAATAAAAGGGAGCAAGCCTTGAAGTAATATTATAAACAGATCCACAATCACTTTTAAAATCACCCTTCACCTTTATATCATATCTTTTTAAAGCAATAACAGTTCCATGTTCTGCAATACTGCCAGTAATAATAATGTTATCTCCAGGCTGTAGTGGTTTAGATTTATAATTTTTATCTACAATACCAATCCCTGATGTATTAATATAAAGTCCATCCACATTGCCCTTCTCCACCACTTTTGTATCTCCAGTAATCACCTTTACTCCGATTTCTTGGCATGTCTTACCCATTGACTCTACAATCATCTGGAGTTCGTTAATACTAAAGCCTTCCTCAATTATAAAACCGGTGCTAAGGTATAATGGCTTTGCTCCAGACACTGCAAGATCATTTACTGTCCCACAAACCGCCAGCTTTCCTATATCACCACCAGGAAAAAACCGGGGCTTAACAACAAAAGAATCAGTAGTAAATGCAAATCGCCCAATGCTTGTATTAAAGATAGCTGAATCCATTCCACTTAGTAATATCTCATTATTAAAGTATTTATAGAATAATTCATTGATAAGTGCATTTGTATGTTTTCCTCCATCACCATGATAAAGCTTTATATGTTCCTCCATTATTTAAACACCATCCCCATACCTGTAATATATTGAACAAGCTCCTTCTCCAGATACCATGCATGGTCCCTTTGGGTTTTGTGGATTACATAGGTTTCCGAATAAACTACACCCCCTTGGAAGTATATTCCCCAGTATAACATCACTGCAATTACACTGATGCTTGGAGGGTTGACTATTAAGGTTAATATTATACTTTTTCAATGCATCATAACTACTATATTTAGCATTAAGTATCAATGCTGAATCCTTAACTTGTCCGATTCCTCTCCATACTACTTCTCCAATTTCAAATACTTCCTCCAGGATTTGATTGGCAGCAATGTTTCCATTTTCACTAACACAAGTTTTGTACAGGTTTTTAAAACCTGCTCCATTGCCATGTTTATGCTGTTCTATCAAATAATACAATCCAGCAGCTATATCCAATCCATCAAATCCACATACTGCAGCTGGAATACCATAGTCTTGAGTTATAAACTTAAAATACTCCTCACCTTTAACAGCAGCTACATGTCCAGGACAGATTATTCCATGAATAATCTTGTCTCTTTGCATTAAAATCTTATGTAATATTGGAGGCATTAATTTTAGAGAAGTCAAAAAATAAATATTATCTAAGCTTTGCTCATAAGCTATCTTTACAGCTAATGCAATAAGTGGAGCTGTTGTTTCAAACCCCACAGCAAAGAAAATAACAACCTTATCCACATTTTTTTTAGCTAACTCAATGGCATCCAAGGGTGAATATAAAACAACCATGGTTTTTCTTTTATGGGATTGGTCCAACAAGCTTTCATATGTACCCTGTACACGCATCATATCTCCAAAGGTAGCTAGTATAACATCATATTTGTTTAGCATCTCAATCGCAGCATCAATATGGCTCTCATCTGTTACACAAACCGGGCAACCTGGGCCAGAGGTTAACGTAATATTTGAAGGAAGCATGCTTCTGATGCCTGTTTGTGAGATTGCCTGTGTATGTGTTCCGCATACCTCCATAATGCGCAGCTCTTCAGTCTTATATTGATTAATAGCATTAATAATTTTACTTACCATCTCTTTATTGTCCATCTTCATCTTCATTATCCTTATCCATTAATTCATTTAACATAGTCTGTAGATATGAAAAATACTCTGACTGAATCTTTTGAATGGCACATCCTGCATGAATCAGTATATAATCACCGACCTCCGGATTTTCAATAAGTTGTATATTTACACTGTTTTGGATACCCATAATATCCACTACTGCCCAAGCTCTATCAATAGTTGTAATCTTTCCTGGCACTGCAAGGCACATATCACCACTCCTTAATTACTTCATCTGCTACCATTAACTGTCCAAGGGATATACCACTATCATTAATAGGAATCTGTTCATTAAAGTAAACATTAAAACCTTTATCCTTAAGCTTTCTATATACTCTTTCAAGTAAGTAGGTATTTTTAAATACACCTCCGCTAAGGACTACGTCATTTAAGCTAAACTCTTCTCTAATTCGAATAACAGCATCAACAACTGCATTTGAAATCGTGTTATGAAATCTTGCAGATATAGCTGAGGGTGAAACATTATGTTCTATATCTGAAAGAACTCCTGAAATGATGCTTTCATAACTAAATTGAAAAATAGTATCATAATTTTGAATATAATAGTCATAACTGGTATCAACAGTGGCATCTAAAATACTCTCTAGTTCAATTGGGGCCTGGGCATCATAGCTTATATGCAGTCTAACACCAATAATTGCAGAAATACAGTCAAAGAACCTTCCCATACTTGATGACCAATGACAGTTAAAATTTGATTTAATTGCCTGCTCTACAACTTCAATATCTGCTACATTAACATCAGGCAAATAATGCTTTGCATCATACCCTAGGTCAAACGAATAGCAAGCAGCAGTTTTCCAGGGTTCTTTAACTGCAGTATCTCCTCCTTGAAGCAATACAGGCTTCAAACACCCTACCCTTTTAAAACTTCTTCTATTGCCAACAAGGAATTCTCCACCCCATATACTCCCGTCAGTTCCAAGTCCTGTGCCATCAAAAACCACACCAATCACATCTTTATACAGCTTGTGCTCAAACATACAGCTAACCATATGGGCATGATGATGCTGTACAGGGATCTTGAACTCTTGATGATCTTTTGCGTACCCAGTAGATAGATATTGGGGGTGAAGATCATGGGCATATATATGGGGACTTGCGCCAATCAAATAAGTAAAATTGCTAATAACCTTTTTATATAGATCATAGGAATCCATGCTTTTCAAATCACCTAGGTACTGACTTAAGTAGACATATCCATTCCTAGATACACAGAATGCATTTTTTTGTTCAGCTCCTAAAGCTAAAATTTCATCCTTTGTACAAATATGCTGTACATATGGAATGTATCCCCTTGCCCTTCTGCTAACCATTTCTCTATTCAAGGTTACTTTAACAACCGAATCATCTAAGGGATTATGAATATTCCTGTCATGAAGCAAAAAATAGTCTGTAATTTCTTTTAAATGATTTATTGCTTCTCTATTTTCATATTGAATAGGCTCTCCACTCATGTTTCCACTAGTCATCACCAGTACTTCAATTCCATCTTTGAGCAATAGATAGTGTAATGGCAAATATGGCAGCATAACACCTAACCTTTTCTGACATGGTGCAATATTATCCGGAAGGTTATATAATATTTTTTTATTTAACAAAACAATTGGCCTCTTTTGACTTGTTAAAACTGCCTTCTCCCCTTCTGATATTTCACAATATTTATATGCTGCATCAATATTTTTCATCATTACAGCAAGTGGCTTATCAGGTCTGTTCTTTCGTCTTCTAAGTTCAGTTACAGTCAATTCATTCTTGGCATCACAGCACATATGAAACCCGCCAAGACCCTTTATAGCTATGATGTTACCTGCTTTTATGAGTTCAACTACTCTTTGTATAGAATCTGAGCTTTCAATTACATTTCCATGTTTATCAGTTAAAGTTAGGGTTGGTCCACAATTACTGCAGCAGTTAGGTTGAGTATGGAATCTTCTGCTTTCAGGATTGTGGTATTCTAGTTCACATTGGCTGCACATGACAAAATCCTTCATGGTAGTATTGTCCCGGTCATAGGGTAATGACTTAATAATTGAATATCTAGGACCGCATTCGGTACAGTTTGTAAAAGCATATCTATACCGCAAACCCCAATGTCTGGAGATACCCTCTTTATTTTACTATCTTCCATATTGCTGGGTCTAATTTCAAATTTCTTATAACCAACATATTTTTTTTGTCTGATTTCAGCTTTTTCAACACATGCAAGCACTGGAGGATTCTTAACAATATCCAGTATAAAATACTTTAATGCACCTTTCTCTCCCTCGGCATCGATTACAAGACTTGCTCCAGCATTATTCACCCAACCGTAAATACTATACTCTTTAGCCTTATTGTATACATAAGGTCTAAAACCAACTCCCTGTACAATACCGCTTAGCTGAATACAATATCGTTTTATAGAACCATTATTACTACTCAAATGTATCCCCTTCTACACTTTCAATCACTGCAGTAAGGTTTTCAATATCCTCCCTTTCGACAATGATATTACTCCATTCCCCAATTAAGTTCCCATTCTGTTCCTTTAGATGTTCATATAGATTATTCCGGCTTATATGACTATTAAGGCTAGTAATAATATGCAGTTTTCTCACTTTGGTAATATTGTTTGTATTACACAATATAATTAGATTATCCGAAATTCTCTTAAGCAAAAATGTGTCATGCATTTTTCATCCCTCCATACAGTTCAATAAATTTATTAACATGTCCATAAACAGATTCAAATATATTGGGATAACATTTTTGTAATATATGGCTTAAACTAAAACCAAAATTAATTTCATATGGTTCAATTCCAATTAGAATTCCTTCTGGCTCATTTTTTAAGCATTGAATTATATTTAAAAAATGTATCCCATGTAAAGAGTAACTAACATTGCTCTCTTTTTTTAAATCACATAACTGAATCAAGCTCACTTCTCCGGGAGTCTTTCCTGATAAATAGGCATCTATTACAACAACAGTATTACAGGTAGATATTTTCGAAACACAATAATCAATGTCTGTTTCTCCAATAATAAACTCTATGTTCATATTTTTTATATACTTCTCCAAATCTTCTACTAAGTAAGCACCAATTCCATCATCCATCATAATTCTGCTGCCAATTCCTAGAACAAGTATCTTACTCATGGTACTACCCTTATTGTTTTTATATGCTCTCCATCAGAATACACATGTGTTGCACAGGATATACAGGGGTCAAAAGAACGTATAATTCTTCCCAGCTCAACTGGATTCTCAATATTCTGTATTGTTGTACCTATCAATGCCTGCTCAGCTGTGCCTTTAAGTATATTACTGCTGCGTGTGGATAAGTTCCATGCGGAAGGTGTAATTATTTGATAGGATGAAATAACTCCATTTTCTATTCTCAACCAATGACCAAGTGCTCCTCTTGTAGTATCAGTTAAGCCTACCCCTATTGCTTTTTCAGGAATCTCATACTTTGCCTGTAGAGATACATTTGGAATAAGATTTTCAAGTAGTATGTTCATAACCTCTGAAATCTTCTTGGCTTCCAATACTCTAGCTATTGTCCTATCCATTGTAGAAATTCCTCGACTGTATTCACCGCTTAACCACTGCCTTGCAAGAGGACCTGTTTCAAATGGCGCATTATAATATCTAGGTGCCTTTACCCATGAATAAGCATTGGGTTTGCTCATATCTTCTTCAGGTGAAGTCTCTAGGGGTTTTGCAGATTGTTGTTTATCGGAATACCATGCATATTCGATTTCCTGAGTAGTTCCATCAATACTAAATGGTCTAATATTTTCCTCAGAATATACTAGTGGGTTTACATACAAGGTCCCTAAATTCTTATAGTCATTAAAACAACCATAGCTTAAGAGCTTACCATAACCCTTGCCGATATTATAGTAATCCTGGTAGTAATCTGCAATCATATATACATCCGGTATCATTTTTTCTATTATAAACTCTTGAATTGAACTCAAAATTGATTTGATTTTTATAATTTTGTCTGTAGTAGCCTGGGTAGTAATTCCACCAATAAAAACGCCATGATTATGAGGAGCTTTCCCTCCTAACACAGCAAGCATCTCATGTGCATCTCTGCTCATATCCAGTGATTCAAAATAATGCTTTAGGATTAAATCATTCTTTTCAATAGGAAGTCTGAAGTCATTATGATCAGTATCATAAAGAGGATAGTTTTCCGGCAGTTTTACAAAATCCGGGATGGTATACTGGTAGAAATGTCTTAAATGATTTTGAAGAAACTCACAGCCATGTATTATATCTCTCAGGTATCTTCCCTGTTCAGAGGGAATAATATTTAGTGCATCCTCCAGTGCAAGTGTTGAAGCAATGGAATGTGCTGTTGAACAAATTCCACATA
This sequence comes from Clostridiales bacterium, assembly GCA_029240935.1. Lineage (GTDB taxonomy): Bacteria > Bacillota > Clostridia > Clostridiales > Caloramatoraceae > JARDZI01. The sequence goes on along the minus strand of JARDZI010000203.1, from coordinate 1,080 downwards.
TTCTCTGAGTAAAATACACAGCATCAAAGGGGCTTCTTCCATTTAACATTTTTTCAAACCCTCTGAATAAAAGCCCCTCTGTTTTTGCATCGACAATTTTATTATTTTCTATAATAGCCTGTATCTCCATAAATCCACTTATTCTAGTTACAGGGTTTATTACTATTCTCTTAGTCATGCTTAACCTCTCTTGTAGTATTATAGGTAATAAAGGGTTCCATTTGATCTGGAAAGCCAAACTGTGCACATCCAATACAAGGAGTGTCATCTTCAATAGGCCAGTTTACATAATCATTCCATTGTCTAACAGGACAGTCTATCCTTGTAACAGGTCCACGGCAGCCAAGTTTGAACATACAAGTACTTTCTCCAAGCTTAGTTGCAAAGATTCCTTTATCAAAAAAGGATCTTCGAGGACACCTGTCATGAAGTAATATGCTGTAGAACAGCAAAGGTCTATCTCTATTGTCTAGTTCTGGTTCTCCATACAGGAGAATATGGGCAAGTGTTCCCATAAACCAATCTGGATGACATGGACAACCTGGCAGCTTAATAACTTTTTTGTCCAAAAGGCTTTGTACACTAACGCATTCCGCTGGATTTGGCTTGGCAGCTGACACTCCTCCATGGGTAGCACATGCTCCAATTGCAATAACATGGGAAGCTTTTTCTCCAAGCATTTTTACAGCTTTTAGTGCAGTTAAGGGTTCTCCTTTGTATCTTCCAATAACGTTATACAGTCCATTGTTTTTTGTAGCAACAGCACCTTCAACAGCAAGTATGAAATCAGTATTCAAAACATCTAATAAATGTTGAATAGCGTTTTCACCCTCTGCTGCCATTAAACTGTTATTGTATACTAAATTTGTCATATGGGTGATTAGATATTTAAAGTCCGGATTATCTCCATCCAATAGGGATATAATATTACCTGAACAACCTGTAAGCTCTAGCCACACAAGGTTTTTTTTCTGAATATTACCTTTTTCTAATTCATCTCTGGCTTTTTCAAAAATACCTGACGCAGTTTTTAGCTTGCTATCATATCCCACACAAGGGCTTTGTTGATTATTTATGATA
>JARDZI010000202.1 GCA_029240935.1 Clostridiales bacterium | reverse complement strand
ATGGAAGTAAAATTCACGTGAGCATTGGAGCATATAAGGAGAAAGACAATATAGTCTTTAACATAATAGACAATGGAGTAGGCATGAAGCAAGAAACTATAAATCAAATCCTTGACCCCATGAGTGTAAAGATAGGCTATGGTATTCATAATGTTGATGAAAGGATCAAGTTGCATTTTGGTGCTAAATATGGAGTCACCATATTTAGTAAAGTAGGAATGGGAACTACTGTAAAAATAACAATACCGGCATTTAGAGACAAGTTATAAGGTTTGTAGCATAAGTGAGGTTTTCATTTTGGAAATCTCACTTATATTTTTTTATACAATTATGAATAGCGTTGAAAAGTGAAATATATCGTTGATTAGGTCAATATACAAAAAATGAGCCAAACCCTATAATGTATATATAGCAAGGAAGTGACATAAAACATAGGGGGGATAAGATGAAACCGAATACAGACACAAATATTAATGAAAATGCAGCCACAGTCACCCTTAAAAGAAAATCAATATTTAAGCAGTTTATAAGTCAATGGGATCTGCAAATTATGATTATTCCAGCAATAATCTTTATATTAATTTTCAGTTATATACCTATGTGGGGAATAAGTTTTGCTTTTGTTGATTATGATTTGTTTGGAGGACTGTCAAAGAGTCCATGGGTGGGACTGAAATATTTTAAAGAGTTTTTTAGAGATCCTAATTTTGGAATTATAATGAGAAATACGATTTTTATAAGTGTTATAAAACTGGCATTCGTATTCCCAGCTCCAATACTACTAGCACTTATGATTAATGAGGTAATGTTTACTAAGTTTAAGAGAATATTTCAGACAATAAGTTATTTGCCTCATTTTATTTCCTGGGTTACTGTTGGAGCTTTTGCAGCAGCACTTATGTCTGTTGATAGCGGAAATGTAAATTTGCTATTGATGAAACTCAATTTGATAAAGGAACCAATAAATTGGCTATCTACTCCAGAATATTTCTGGGGAATTCTAGTGGTAGCTAATACATGGAAAAGTATTGGTTACAATGCCATAATATATTTGGCTGCTATAGCTGGGATAAATCCGGAATTATACGAAGCCGCATCAATAGATGGTGCCAGTCGTTTTAAGCAGATTTGGCTAATAACACTTCCAAGCATAGCACCTGTTATTATTATGCTTCTTATACTTGCCATAAGTCATATGATGAATGCAGGCTTTGATGATATAATGCAGCTTACTAATAATGGGAATAACGCAATACTGCTATCAGTTTCAGAAGTGCTAGACACATATACCTTTAAGATGGGTATAAGGGAGCAGCAGTTCTCATATGCAACAGCAGTTGGTCTGTTTAGATCAGTAGTTAATCTAGGTTTATTGTTATCTGCAAATGCAATATCCAGAAAGCTTTCTGATTCGAGCTTGTGGTAGAAGGAGGGATATTGGTGAATGTATCAAGAGGAGATAAAATACTAAATATTACAATATGTTCTATATTGTTTGTTATTGGTTTTACAATGCTTTATCCGTTTTGGAACGCAGCGGTAATATCTTTAAATGTAGGAGCTGACACGGCAAGAGGAGGAGTTACCTTCTGGCCTAGGCAGTTTACATTAGAAAACTATAAAATAATGTTTGCGGATGAAAGAATACCAAAATCATTCGTAATAACTATAGCAAAAACAGCAATCGGAACAACATTATCGATTATATTTACTGCCATGTTTGGTTATGCACTTTCTAAGAAGGAGTTGGTTGGCAGAAAGCTATATATGATATTAGCTGTCATTACTATGTATTTCTCAGGTGGATTAATTCCATACTACCTATTAATTAGAGACTTACACCTAATGAATAAGTTTGCAGTTCTGGTTATACCAGGAATTATAAATGTTTGGAATATGTTGATTTTTAAATCCTTCTTTTCAAATATTCCCGCAGGTCTTGAGGAGTCAGCAAAGATAGATGGCTGCAATTATATCGAAACCTTCTACAAAATTGTGCTTCCCGTATCCGGACCTGTAATTGCATCACTTTCCCTGTTTTCTGCAGTAGGTCATTGGAATGAGTGGTTTATGCCTGGAATTCTAATGAGTAAACCTGATAAGCTGCCAGTTCAAGCACTTTTAAATCAAATAATTAACTCAAATATAATGGATGATGCCACAGCAAGAGCAGGTTCATCAGTTGGTGCAGAAATAACTAGAACTATAACAACTCAATCCTTAGTTATGGCTACTATGATGATAGCTACAATTCCTATAATTCTTGTATACCCATTTGTACAGAAGTATTTTGTGCAGGGGGTAATGATTGGATCCTTGAAAGAATAACACTAAGGTTTTAAATCTAAGCGCTTAATTGTGCTTAGAAAAAAATAAAACATAATAACAAGGGGGAATAGCAAGTGAACAAAAAAAGAGTATTAACTCTAGTATTAACTACTGTAATTGCAGCAGGTTCAATAATGAGCGGCTGCAAAAGGGAAACAAAGGTTGAGCCGGCTGTAACTACTAAGGAAGCAGCACCTTTGAAGTTTAGCATGTACGTTGATTACGACTGGTCAAATAATCCAACATGGGCTAGTAAGGCAAAAGGCGAACAGTGGATTAAGGAAAACAAAAAGGTTACTATTGACTGGGTACTTTCAAATGGAGCAGCTAAGCAAAAGTTCAGCACAATGGTCGCAGCCAATGAATTGCCTGATGTTATTCAGACTGATAGAGGTGGACAAAATATTGAAAAGCTTATAAAAGCTGGCCAGCTAGTGGACTTGACTCCATACTATAATAAATATCCGAATATGAAGAAGATGATAACACCAGAAACTTTAAATATGTTAAAATCAGAGGACGGAAAGATATATGTAATTCCAAACTGGCCAATAAATCCAAATGATGGGAAGGTTATTGGTGGAAATGCAGGTTGGGTTATAAATAAGGAAATACACAAAGCCCTTGGTTCACCAAAGCTTGAAACTTTTGATGACTTATACAAGTATTTAAAAGATGTTAAGGCAAAATATCCAGAGGTGATACCTTTTGAAGCGGGAAACTCTTTCATGGCTAGAGGCGTTGTGTACGCAGGTTATAGAGAAAATGCAATGTTAAACTTCTGGGAAGATTATTTTGCATATCCAGATGGAAAAGAGTTTAAACTTATTACTGAGGAAGCAGCTTACAAGGAATCAGCATTATTTATGTCAAAGCTGTTCCGTGAAAAATTAATATCACAAGATGCTTTTACACAAACAAAGGATCAGGTTGTAGCTAAGTTTAAGAATGGAAAAGTAGCTGTTGCTGCTGGATGGGATGTTCAAAACAATGCTTTCGCCGCTGCAAAGGAACTTGCAACAAAGAATCCAGAGAGCGGATACGAATTTATAATGCCAGTTCATAAGCCAGGTATAAGCAAGGTAACTGTTGCTGGATATAATACGCTTGGATGGAATGTAACTGCAATAACAAAGGCAGCAAAAGACCCTGAGAAAATATTCGAATACTTTGATTGGAACATGTCACCGGAAGGGCAGAATATAATGAACTTTGGTCCTAAGGGATTATATTGGGACAAAGTAAATGAAAAAGGGTATGCTATACCAAATGATGCTTATAAGAACGCTAAACCTGAAGAACTCAAAGATGCAGGATTTGTAGGAATAGGACATGGTTCTTTTACAGATGGAGCTAAGGCCTTCAGAGATACATTGTTACCAGAAAAGGACAGAGACTGGGCAACTCAACAGAGAATAAAGGTAATATCAAACACAACCTTCGATTCAACTGCATTTAATAGCTTGATACCAACTGCAGATACTGAAGAAGGTAAGATTTACACAAGATGTAAGGATCTTTATCAGACTGCATTCTCAAAAATGATGTTTGCTAAGGATGATGCTGAAGTTAATTCGTTGATTGAGAAATTGACAAAGGACTTAAAGGATCAAGGTTATGAAAAGGTTATTAAGGTTATGTCTGCAAAATATGCTAATAACTTAAAGGTAATGGGCAAATAAATTTAAAGAGATAAATATATGAGGCTTTTGAAGGTTGGTCTTCAAAGGCCTCATATTAGTTATAAAAATATACGCGAAATTTTATGGCATTAACTTTATTGTCAAAAAAATTTTAATCGAGGTGAAAAATAATGATAAAAGCTCAGGTTAATTTTAATAAAAGGCTCCGTGAATGGGATGGTTTTGGATTTAACTACGTTGAAACCTGCCAGACTCCTGATTATGCAACTAATCCTCAAGATTACGGCGGCTTCAGTACTCTAAATGAAGAGAAGAGACAGGAAATAATAAGCCTTATATTTGGAGAAGATGGTTTAAAGCCAGGGGTTATCAAAATGTTTTTTGATCCCTTCCACCAAAAGGAAGAAAATCAAAACCCTAAGGACCCTGCGATTATCAATATGGATAATTATGACCATACTACAACAACAAAATGGATAAGATATTTTGTAAGAGAAGGCTTGAAACGAACCCGTGAAAGAGATGGAGATTTTAAGATAATCACCACTTTATACGGACCACCGGCATGGATGACAAAGCAGAAGTTTGTAAGAGGCAGAGATCTTGATGATCCCTATGAGATTGAACTAGCAAAATATTATATTTCCTGGATAAAGTACTTAAGAGAAGTTGAATACTTCCCTGTGAAATATGTATGTCTGCATAATGAAGGTGAAGATTTTGTAAGATGGCCTGAAGATGGAAGTGAATCCTGGCTTGATCATGGACATGACTATAATATGTATTGGAGTCCTGAACTAGTTGTAAAGTTTCTAAGACTTATGCGTCCTATGCTTGATTCTCAGGGAATGCAGGATGTGGGAATCGCTTGTGGAGAAACTACCAATTGGTTAAGATTCTATGATTGGGGCTATGCAGATGCCATTGCTGATGATGCAGATGCTGTTAACTCGCTTGGATTAATATCCTCACATGGATTTGTAACATATGGAGATAACAGGTGGTTTGCAGATACGAGGAGTGCGGGAGTTGATACAGTAAGGGAAAAGAAACCGGGACTGCATGCGTGGACAACTTCAATAAGCTGGAGTAAGATGGATGTTAATTTCTTAAATGCTTTTAGAAATAACATATATTCTGCAAAGGTAAATGCGGTGATTCCATGGGCTGGTATACAGTGGTCAAGCAAATGGGTTGGTGGAGATCCAAACCCTGGAACTGCTATCAGAGTTGATGGAAATGGCGGGTATACAGTAGAGGCAGGGTATTATTTTTACAAACAGCTGTGCCGTGCAGGTCAATCAGGAATGTCAGTTGCCGGAGTTTCATCTAATGATACCGAATTAGGTTTTATGGCCTTTGCAAATAACGGGACAGGCAATCCAGATGCATTTATAATTTTAAATACATCACAGGTTGATAAAAAAGTTGATATAAGTATAACAGGAGCAAACTCAGAGACCTTTGAAGGTTATCGCACTTCCACTGAGGAAAGGTACGCGTTCTTAGGAAGTTTTAAAGTGCGAGAGGGTGTACTTGCCTACACTGCACCTGCTGGATCTGCAACTACATTTTACGCAAAGTAGTGGAATTTCTTTAAAATAAGTAGGATACTATATATCTATCAGAGGATCTTTCGTATATCTTAACTTTTAGACAGACTTCAATCATATTATAGACTGATACAGGTGTAGTTCAAAAAAACTGCACCTGTTTATTTTGATTAGTATTACGAGGATTTGTATGTAATTAATAAGGAAAATTATGATACACTATATTAGTAAACTTACAAAAGGAGGCCGGATTATGGTCAATATATATGAAAAACTGTATCAGTTCAGTTCCTATGTTCCACCAATAGACCTTTCCTTTCACCAGTACCTGCTGCTGGAGGAAGAGGCTGTGCTTGTTCACACAGGCAGCATGCAGCAGGCGGAGGCTCTGATACCTCAGCTTAAAGAGGTGCTGAACGGAAAAACTCTAAAGTACATATTTGTGTCTCATTTTGAGTCTGATGAGTGCGGCGGTTTGTCCTTAATACTAAAGCATTTTCCAGAGGCTAAGCCAATTTGCTCGGAAGTTACTGCAAGACAGCTGATGGGCTTTGGAATTGCAAATGATATAATTGTTAAGAAGCCAGGAGAAAAGCTGAATGCTAACGGCTATGAGCTTGAATTCATCAACTACCCATCTGAAATGCATCTGTGGGAAGGCTTGCTTCTAATGGAAAACAAGTGTGGGGTATTCTTCAGCAGCGACTTGGTATTCCGCTTTGGAAAATCTGCGGGAACTGTGATAGAAGGCAGCTGGCAGGAGGAAGTAAACAGCATAACTCCTCTGCAGGTACCAGATGTTGAGCAGAGGGAAAAGCTTCAACAAGTCTTAGGACAGTTTAATCCTAAGTTTATAGCTACCGGACACGGGCCATGTGTTAAGCTTTAAGGAATGAGCATTGCCTTGTTTCTATGAAGTGGATAAGGATTAACAGTACATAAAATAAAAAATTGATTTGTAAAAAACTAATAAAACTCTGCACTAGCATTCAGTGCAGAGTTTTTCTGTAATCTATGGGAGTTAAGTTATAAATTTTTTTAAACAGCTTGTAGAAATAGCTAAGGTTTGTATAGCCTACTTCGTACGCTATATCTGCAATAGGAAGTTCGGTCTTTTCTAATAATAAGCATGCCTCCCTTAATCTTATTTCCTGTAAAAGGTCTGTAAAGCTTACTCCTGTG
>JARDZI010000201.1 GCA_029240935.1 Clostridiales bacterium | reverse complement strand
ATGGAGAACCCCCATTTAAAATGCGGAATCCTGGCTCCCGACGCTGGGATATAATTATTAAATTTCAACATCTATCATAAACAGAGTCAAAATTAAAAGACTCCATTCATAGCCAAGTTAGTTTAACTTATTTCTATGAATGGGGGCTTTTTATGGTATTAAAAACACTAACTGATACTCTGTGTGGCTAAAAAATAATGTTCACCCACACTATTTCAATTTTACAAACATACCAGTAACTACTCCTTTTTCATCTCTTGAGAATCGAATAGCGGTTTGTTCATTATCGTTTCCTTGTACACCTACTATTTTAGATGCCACTGTCTGTTCTCCTTTAAATAGAAAATCTATGTTAGCAGAAATTTTACAGCCTTCATATTCATACCATGCCATGCCCTCTTCGTCATAAGTAACTTCTTTTATTGACTCAGGTATTACAACACCATTTGCATATTCTTTTTCCCAATCAACAGGTGTTTCTTCCCCAGCTGTAGAATTCTCTGACGATGGTTTCATTAATTCTTCCAGATATTTTTCTGCTTTGTTATGGTCAGCTTTTGTTATGTCAAGAGGTAAATTGAAAAGAGCATTAGCCCCTTTGTAATCAGTCTTAGGGCTGATTACACCAGTTTCCTCATTATAGTTAAAAGCTTTTACATCATAGAAATCACTGGTACTTATGCAAAGATAAAGTCCTCTATCAGCAAACATTTCAATCCCGTCACATTCAATCAATCTGTACATGATCCCATCAATTACAAATGAACTATATCCGCCATTCATAGATGCTATGTTATATTGCCATGGCTTTTGACCTTTTATAAGAGGAGAAATAAAAAAGGGTACTTCACCATATTCCTCATCCTTTGTATCCGGCATTTTGCTGCCATCCACCTTTGCTATTGAGACTACAGCATAGGTTCTATCCGGGTGTATATCCTCTGCGGAGCTTTTAAAGTCGCTTAAACCTTCACCTGATACAATTCCAAGCAAAGTGAAATTATATCCGCCTGAAACAATTGATTTATTTATCTCAATTGCATTTTTGTCTTCAAATGCATGAGCAAGCATTTTATCTCCCAAGTGTTCAGCAACTTGCTTTGGGCTGAGAAGTCGCCAAGCTGCATATGCCGTTATTGACATTACGAGGGTAAGAATAGCGGTAAGCAGTGCAACTGATATCCTTTTTTTATAAACTGGTTTCATAATATCATTCTCCTTTAGTTTGTTTTGTTGGCTTAGTTGGCTTATTATTTTTAGGTTTACTTCTTCACTGGGCTCAACAGTTGGAGAAAGAGCTTGTTTCAGCAGTTGATTCAATTGCTCAGAATTTTTCATATTCACTAACCTCCAAAATATTTTTTAAGGCTAATCTAGCCTTGTGAAGCCTGCTTTTCACAGTTCCCAGTGGAATCTTCAGTGCCAATGCTATATCTTCGTTGGACATTTCTGCAGTGTAGTACATATACAAAGGTATTTTTAATTTATTGTTCAGCCTATCCGCCGCAGTTTGTATCATAAGGCAGAGTTCATTGGATATAACAATATCTTCTGGATTTGATTTATCCTTAAGTATATAATCATTGTTCACATCTTCCTTAAGTTCCTCTATTGGTGCTATTCTTTGGCGCCTGGCATATTTACGGCGATTGTTTTTCCATAGTCCTATTGCAATGGAAATGAGAAATCCTTTAGGATTATTGTCTTTATCAATTTTATTACACAGCTCCATTGCTTTCAGAAATGTTTCTTGATATAGATCATCTGCATCGTCCTTGTTTTTCGCAAGCTTGTAGCAAAATCCATAGATGGCTTTGCCCTGTAACTTCACAAGATTGCTTATATCTGTAATATCCAAGTAATCTCTCCTTTCAGCATAACTAAAACCTCCTTCCAAAATAGCCCTTCACTAATATATTGTCATTACATAATAAAAGGTTCATTTTGGAGTTGGAATAAAGAAAGCCCATAGAATATTCTGAGTTGCAGTATTCTACAGACTTTCATTTATAGGCTAAATATTTTCTTTAAACTAACATATGTTAACTGTCTCCATTTCTTCATTTCTTCCATTCCTTTAACCTTATCTATGGGTTTCTATTTTTCCAACAGCTTTTTTATGTATCCTTCATTGAGTAGATGCAATGTTTTAAATTCTCTATTGTAAAATACAGCCCAGTTGTTAAATACACAAGGGACATTTTTTGCCTTTTCCAGAGTATCAATTTTAACAAAATTTATCTTAACTTTATTAGCGTCACAATATGTTTTTATTTCCTTAACACAATTGGGAATATAAGGGCATTGTAATCCATAATAAACAACCAGCTCTTTCATATCAATTGTTTGCTTTTTTGCATTTGATTTGAATCTTGGATTGCTTCCATCAAAAGAAAGTGCTAAAAGTTCATATTCTTCGCCTATTTTATCAACCACCTTGAAATCATTCTTCTCCATAAATTTTTTGTCCGATAAAAATGGCTTTTTCTTATTTGAGCTAATCACACATATTCCAGATTTTTTTTGATCTTTTGCTTCATCTATACAATATTGTAACAATTTCTTACCATAGCCTTTGTTTTTGAAGCTTCCCGACACCCACAAACAATAGATATAAATATAGTTATCTCCTTCAACAGGAACCCACGCGGTTTCAAGGGGAGCATATTCAATAAATACTTTACCCTTTTGGTTTAGCTTTCTGAAAATATGTCCTTCTTTTATTCTTGCTTGTAGCCACTTCTTTTTAATATCTACACCTGCTTGATGTTTTTTATCTGAAATTGCACAACAAATATGTTCCTTTTCAATGTTCTCTAGTGTTAGATTAATAAACTGTTCTTCCATTTTTTCATCCTCCTATAAGAACCTATAAAAATACCTTTTGGTAATAATAAAATTATAACAGCTCATACTTGACAATAGTATGTCATGTTTAATTTACTATATATTTTTTTATTTACTCTAGAGCACATTGGTTAGCACAACTCAACTTAAGGTGCCAGCCACATCAGATATCATATGTAAGAGGTACAAGCTCCGCTGGTTCTTTGTAGCGCTTCTGATATAGGGAAACTCCATTCTGATTATTTACCTTTAAATGCTTTATAAGATTTTCATGTTCAAGCTTAATTATATCTTCATAGTCACCATAATGGCTGAAGATTTTCTCGGAAAGCCCTGAAATTTTTTTCCCAGAGGAAGGCATAACACAAAATTCCCTTATGGAGGAACCAAAATATGTACCATCCTTTGCCTGCTCATACTTTTCAAGTGTATAGCTTCCATCTAAATTTTTAGTATAAGTTATAGCTGCAGGGATTATACTTCCACCATCCTGCTCAAGGGTTTTGTCATATAGTATATAGGAGCTTCCATAGGTTGTTACAAAAACCTTTAGTTTATTGCCCTCCTCATAGCTTCCAAAAATATGAAGTGCTACGATTGTAAAGCCTCCACGGCTGCTCCTGTGCTTTTGGACCTCGGTATCATAAACGAGTCTTTCAATTGGGTCATCACCGCTGTATACAAAGTCAGGCATTTCTATCTCCTGCCTTATACTTAGCTGGCTAAACCATTCCTCAGGTGATAGTGTATCATCTATGACATTATTCCTTTGTCCTAAAAGCTCCTTGCAAAGACGCATCATAATTTGTCCCCTGAGTCCCTCAGCATTACCCTCCCTAAACTGAGAAAGCATATATGTAAGTGCTTCCTCACTGCCGTACTTTATAATGTTTTCATAGGCATTTTGATTTGCTTTGATATAGTCTTCCGGGTTAGAGGATTCAAGGGGTGAGGACATTATAGAAGTTAAGGAGTCTTCTACTATTGCTGCAATTTCAGAGGAAATCTCTGGTTTCTTCTCCTCGATTTTTACTCCTACAAATTCAGCTGTGTCTTTCCTGGGATTAGCCATCAATCCAACTGAAATTATACAAATTACTAAAACCCCTAGGACAACTACCCAAAAGGCAGGTTTCCTATAGTTCAGCACATTTTTAATACGACTCTTGGTGTTGCTCTCTCCAAAAGCAAGGGGACTTGCACCTATTATTTTTCTGTCTACAGCTAGTGATAGTAGAGAGCTGCTGTATGCTTTCTTAATGTCCATTCCCATTTCCTTTAGTACATGCTCATCACAGGACATTTCCATATCCTTGTTCATCAATAGAAAGCTTATCCATACAAGCGGGTTCAGCCAGTGGATACACAACACTAAAAATGCAAAGGGCTTTACAAGATAATCGAGACGTTTAATATGTATTTCTTCGTGCTTTATGATATAGTCCCGCTGATTTTCTTGAAGAGCCATAGGCAGATATATCATAGGTTTGATTATTCCAAGGACAAAGGGTGAAGTGATATTTTCACATTCATATACTTTGCTATCCAGCGGCATGGCAGTATTGATCTTTCTTTTTAGCAGTACATAGGACACAATGCTGTAAATTATCAGAGAAAGAAGGCCTAAAGCCCATATTAGGGAGATAATAAATAGTGCCTTCTCCTTGAGATTAGTGATGGCAATGGGATTCCCGCTGATAATTTGGTTTACATCTGTCAGAGAACTGGTGCTTTGTTTTGGGATAACATATGTTCCTCCATTGCCCTGAGGATTTGTAAATAGACTGAAATCACCAGGAATAAACTCCATACCACTCCTCTTTAAAAGACTAAAAAAGCTAAATACTGAGGAAAAGGAAAAGGGACATACTAAGCGAAACAATACCACTGCCCAAAGACTGTAGGAAAATATTTTAGGCACCTTTTTAAGAAACAGCCTTGCAAGTAATACAAACAATATTACATAGCTTGCAGTAATGCTCATGTTTAGAACATTAAGGAATAAGTCCTTTAAAAGCGCTCCCATTTCTATTCCTCCTTATAACTGTCAATCAGCTTTTTAAGAGTTTCAGCCTCCTGACTGCTTAACTTTTTTTCATCCATAAATGCAGTAATAAACTTTGGCAGTGAGCCTCCAAAGGTACGGTTAATAAACTCCTGGCTTTCGAACCTCTGTACCTGTTCCTGCTTAATAAGAGCCGTCACTGTGGCATTTTCATTTCTTAAGACTTCCCTTTCACATAGCTTTTTCAAAACTGTATATGTAGTGGACTTTTTCCATCCAAGCTGCTCTTTGCAAAGCCTCACAAGCTCCCCAGAGCTGACTGGTTCACTTTTCCACACAATAGTTGCGAAACGGTATTCACTTTCACAAAGCTTAAGCTGTTCCATCTTATCCTCTCCTTTGGTCTATAATTATCGACTGGTTTATATTTACAGTCTATACTTATAGACCTGTTTTGTCAATAAAAAATAGAAAGAAGCATACAGGCAAACTTACCTGAATGCTTCACAAACATTGCTTTATTGTCATAGGGGTTCACTCTGGTCCTAATTTTATATATTCCACTGTCTTTGTGGGTATAGTATTCCCAGCAATTATTTACATTTAATGTAGAATCCATATTGGGTCCTACATTAATTTTGTTCAAGCTAACGAGTGTTAACTGTCACCTTTTCTGTTTTATAATATTATAGTTTTAACCACATCACACTGGAGTTGCCCTTCTTCTCTATTTCCTCAAAGCCATACTCCCTATACATATTCACTGTGCCTCTATAAAGCTTTTCAGGAGCATCCTTTATGTCCACTGGAATTGATAAAACAGCATCAAATCCCTTCTCTTTAAAGTCTTCAACTGCCTGTTTTAGTAAAAGCCTTGCAACACCCTGCTTTCTGTATTCCGGATGAATTACAAAACAGATTACGCATCCAACTTTTTGATTTTTTACTATATGGTTTATGTCCTTCTCAATTCTTATAAACTCACCTGCATCATTTGCATTGCACCAGCCGATGCATTTGTCTCCATCAAAGGCCAGATAGCCTTTCATATTGCCATTTAATATTTGCTCAACTGCCTCTGATCGATTTTCTGCTCCTGTTCTGTTTTGCCATTGTTCAAATGAGCAGTTGGTGTGATAAAACCTGCAAAAGCAAGTAGCCCAGTGAGGTGAATGGTCAAAGTTAAGATTCTCAAGGTATTTTGCAAAGGTTATTGCTAGCTCAGGACTTAGTGGTTTTACTAAGTAATTCATGTTTCTCCTCCTTTTAATCACAAAACACTTGCCGTGTACTTAATTTTTTAATACTCCTCATTTATAAAATGATACTACACTTAGGAAATTAATTTATCACTTTTCAGATTATTGCCTATTACTACCATTTATTATAAACTACATTAAACCAAACATAAAACTTAAAAGATTCTATATTGACAACAATATCATCTTAGCAGGCCACTACCTCACCATCAAGCTGGTGATTGCTTTTCCCAGTACTACGGGCTATTATTCAAAGGGTAATCTAGCTCTTGGGTGCATTCTGTCCAATACTGTTCGCCCCTAGGATTATGTTTACTTTCCTTAGTTTAGGCATTTCTCCAAACTTGATCTTTATGTATGATAAATGAAGAGAATACTACCTTATTAACAAAGTATGTTATAATTTATATGAAATCATTCTTGAGGAGTTGTTATTCATGAAAGGCCAGAATAGATCAGATGTTAATCCCGGAAGCTTAGTTGATATAGTTTTAAAGCAGGATCAGCCCTCAGGTAAATTAACCAGAGGTATTGTAAAGGACATTCTAACAAATTCTCAAACCCATCCACATGGAATTAAGGTGCGACTTACAGATGGGCAGGTTGGAAGAGTTCAAAATATAGTTGAAAAGGGGCAGTAATATGTATCCCCATAAGCTATCAAAAATAC
>JARDZI010000200.1 GCA_029240935.1 Clostridiales bacterium | reverse complement strand
GTGAGATATCTTAGCCCTAAGCCACTAAGATATGTTGTTACAAGAGAAATTACTAGTGCTGCAATACCTGTCCATGATATAACTGACTTGGCAATATTCTGATATGTAATATCACCCCTTGCAATTGGTATTAGTATAGCTGCAGTTAGCAAAACAATTCCCCAGAATAGCCCTGATTTCTCAATTATGGGGAACAAGTATTTATCAGCCTTCACTAGCTTTATCATAATTAGGCCACAGGCTGCAATAGCAACAGAATTAGCCTTTCCCAATACTGCAATCAGTAGTATTACTGTCAGGATGATTATAGATTCCATTTTTTTCTCCTCCAAATACTAATTTCAAAACATATCACTTTTAAATTTCTTATTATATTTTATTTAATAAAAACCAAAATATTTTATATTTTCTAGGCAACCATGCTTTTTCCGTCTTATCCATAGGCAACTTTTTCCCATGCAATAAATAATACAATAGCAGGCACTAAAGGGACTTTTTTAATCTTTTTAAGTGGTGCATCACAAAAAATTAAAAAACGGGCAACACCAGTATTAGGTTCCTGACCGCCTTTTATTCTATATCCTCAATGCACATGATGTTGCAACAATGTTAATCCCCGTATCTAATATATTCTCAAGCAATATATCACCTATTTTAACAGGCGCATTTATACTACTTTTACTAATTATCTTCATAGCTTCAAAGATTAATTTTTTAGGTATTTCACTGTCAGTTTTAACAGATACAAGTGGTTTATCACCACTTATAACCTTCATTGTAGAGGTTACAATTCTCCTGGGATCCTTTATTTCATTTACTCCGTATTCAAGACCTCTTTTGCATTTGTTTCCACTCACCTGTATATCTTCATCATTTATTCTAACCTCTAAGCTGCAACCTAAGGGACAATTTATACAGGTCATCTTCCTTATCTCCATATTTACACCTCCTCAAGTTGGAAGGTTAGCTCACCTGACCCAATTTCACTAAGAACATCCTTCTTTATCCTTACATTCTCCATTTCTCCAGGGGTTACTAGGTTTTTTCTGACCTTTGAAATTACCCTGTCTCCAAAACTAACCTTCAAGTATACATTATTATAAACATTATCCACTCTCATGAAAAAATTAGCCGATTCATTTATGTTTTTTGAGTTGATGTTCTGTGGAACCACATATCTTATTCCTCTTCCAGTTTTAGTACTAATTACTTTCTTTGATTTATCAAGCTCACCCTTAATATATTTTGATGCACCACTACCTGCAAGCCTGCTTTCCTGGGTAACAAAATCAACCAGATCATGAACATGTACAACATTGCCGCATGCAAATACACCTGTAATGGATGTCTGCATGGATTCATCAACAACTGGTCCTGATGTAATTCTATCCATACTAATGCCTGCATCACGGGACAACTCATTTTCTGGTATCAAACCAACTGATAAAAGCAGTGTATCACACTCAATAAACTCTTCTGTATCCCTTATAGGCCTTCTATTTTCATCAACCTGTGCAATTGTAACTCCTTCAAGCCTCTCTTTTCCATGGACCCTCACTACTGTATGATTGAACTTTAGGGGTATGTTAAAATCATCAAGACACTGTACAATATTCCTTTTAAGCCCTGTTGAATAGGGCATTAATTCAAAAACTCCCACAACCTCTGCACCTTCAAGTGTCATTCTTCTTGCCATTATAAGTCCAATATCTCCAGACCCAAGTATTACTGCCTTTTTTCCAACCATATATCCTTCTATATTAATAAATCGTTGAGCAGCTCCTGCTGTAAAAATACCCGAAGGCCTTGCTCCTGGAATATTCAGTGCCCCTCTTGTTCTTTCCCTGCAGCCCATGGCTAGAATGATCCCCTTTGCATTTATATTCATGAGTCCTTCCTTTGAGTTAACAGCTGTAATAACCCTATCCTTGCTTACATTCAGCACCATTGTGTCATTATAATAATCTATATTTAAACTTTTCAGTTCATCAACAAATCTCTCAGCATATTCAGGACCTGTAAGCTGTTCTCCAAACACATGAAGTCCAAAGCCGTTGTGTATGCATTGTTGAAGTATTCCTCCTAAATTTTTATCCCTTTCAAGCACTAATATATCCCTAATTCCATTTTTTCTAGCTTCTATTGCAGCAGCCAGACCCCCAGGTCCACCACCTATTATCACAAGTTCCCTGTTCATGCTAAAACCCTCCTACTTGGTCCTTCCAGTTAATATATAACTTCCTTCACCTGCTTTTAATACCTCTTCAGGACTTATATTAAGCTCCTTGGAAAGTATTTCAACAACCCTTGGCATACAAAAGCCTCCCTGACATCTTCCCATTCCAGCTCTTAATCTTCTCTTTACACCATCAACAGTTTTTGGACCTAATGGTCCTCTTATTGCACTTATAATATCCCCCTCAGTAACATGCTCGCATCTGCATATTACCTTACCAAATAGGGGATTTTCCTTAAGTGAAGCTCTTTTTTCTGCCTCATCCATTTCTATAAAGGTTTTTGTCCTTATCCTTTTTTTAATAAACTTAGGCTTTTTATTGGTTTTCAAGCCTTCAGAGATAAGCAAGTCAAGTACCATCTCTGCGATTGCAGGGGCTGATGTTAATCCTGGAGACTCAATTCCTGCTGCATTTACTGATCCCTTAACTGGAACATTTATAATAAAATCTCTTCTATCAGGAGTCGCTCTAACTCCTGAAAAGGAGGTTATTATTTCCCTAAAGTTTATGTTATTTACACTCCTTTTTGCCCCATTAATTATTTCCTGTAGTCCTACATCTGTAGTATCAATGTTTTCTTTGTCAGGAATCTCAATTGCGTTAGGTCCTATTAATAAATTCCCATGGGTTGTTGGAGCTACAAGTATTCCCTTTCCCTTTTTAGTTGGAGCCTGGAAAATTACACTGTTTACAATTGCTCCCTGACTTTTATCAATCAAGCAGTATTCTCCTCTTCTTGGAATTATATTAAAGGGAGTCCCTCCAATCATTCTATTAATATCATCAGAAAATATTCCTGCTGCATTTACCAGATACTTTGCTTGAACAATATCCTTGTTGCTCTCAATAACAAATAAATCCTTATACTTGTAAACCTTTGAAACCCTGGTTGAAAGCTTGAATTCTACTCCGTTTTGATTAGCATTTTCAGCTAGTGCTATGCACAGCTCATAGGGTGATGTTATTCCTGCAGTAGGAGCATATAGAGCTGCTATTGCCTTTTCACTTATATTGGGCTCCATTTCATGAAGTCGAGTTCCATCAATAACCTCCAGACCTTCAACTCCATTATTAACTCCCCTATTATACAAATCTCTTAATTCCTTTACTTCATCCTCATCAAACCCAATTACAAGTGAACCAGTCCTTGAAAATGGCACCTCAAGCTCCCTGCACAAATCCTCATACATTCTATTTCCTAAAACATTAAGCTTAGCCTTTAGAGTCCCCTCCACAGCATCATAGCCTGCATGAACAATCCCACTATTTGCCTTGGTTGATCCATCTGATACATCAAAGCTTTTTTCAATAACTACAACATTTAAATCATATTTGGATAACTCCCTTGCAACTGCGCATCCAACTATTCCTGCTCCAATAATCGCTACATCATACATAATAATATCCTCCATTCAGAAAAATAAATACTTGCCCTGTCATTGCATGATAGTCACTACCAACGTTAGTGCATCCTAGTGCAGCTAACTAACCTAAGTATGGCTAGTGAACTACCTAACAATACTATACCTAGGACTCTACCAATTATAAAAAGCCATACCAAAAAGGTCAAATCCTGACCTTTTGGTATGGCTCTCTCACTCTCGCCAAATACTAGCTTTATATTAACATATCTTTAATTTAATTACAACTACTCTTCTTCTACCCATTTCATTGCCCTACTTACTGCCCTATGCCAGCCAATAATTAGTTTATTTCTTTTATCCTTATCCATATTAGGCCTGAAGCTTCTGTCTATTACCCAGTTATTAAGTATATCCGACCTGCTATCCCAATATCCAACAGCTAGGCCAGCAAGATATGCAGCACCTAGTGCTGTAGTCTCTATGACCCTGGGTCTTTCAACTGGAACATTCAAAATATCCGACTGGAACTGCATTATAAAGTTGTTGGAAACTGCACCACCATCAACCTTAAGAGTGTGTAGTTTAATATCTGAGTCCTCTTCCATTGCATTTAAAACATCCATTGTCTGATATGCAAGGGATTCAAGTACTGCTCTAATAAAATGCTCTTTCTTAGCTCCCCTTGTTAGACCAACAATGGTACCCCTGGCATACATATCCCAATAGGGAGCACCCATTCCAACAAATGCAGGAACCATAAAAACCCCATTTGTATCCTCAACAGCTGTTGCATACCTTTCTGTTTCTGCCGCTGTCTTTATCATTCTCATTTCATCCCTCAACCATTGAATTGCGGCTCCAGCAGCAAATATACTTCCCTCCAACGCATACTCAACCTTACCACCAACTCCCCAGGCAATTGTAGTTAAAAGTCCATTTTTAGATTCTACTGCCCTATCTCCAGTATTCATAAGCATAAAACAACCAGTTCCGTAGGTGTTTTTTGCCATGCCACTCTTAAAGCATCCCTGTCCAAACAATGCTGCCTGTTGATCTCCTGCATCTCCGGAAATTGGAATCTCAGCTCCTAAAACCGATTTCGAGGTATAACCATAAATAAAACTTGAGGGCTTTACCTCTGGAAGCATTGTTTCAGGTATATCAAGCTCCCTAAGTAAATCCTTGTCCCATTTTAATTCATGTATGTTATATAACATTGTCCTTGAAGCATTTGAATAGTCAGTAACATGGACCTTACCTCCAGTCAGATTCCATATGAGCCAGGTGTCTATATTCCCAAATAGCAACTCACCTCTGTTAGCTCTTTCCCTGGCACCTTCTACATTATCAAGTATCCAATTAATTTTTGTTCCGGAGAAATAAGCATCTAGAATAAGACCTGTTTTCCCCCTTATACTTTCTGCAAGCCCCCTATCCTTTAGCTCGTCGCAAATAGGTGCAGTCCTTCTGCACTGCCACACAATTGCATTATATACTGGTTTTCCTGTATTTTTATCCCATACAACTGTAGTTTCCCTTTGATTAGTTATTCCAATTGCACATATATGGTTAAAGCTTATTCCCGCCTTTTGTACTGCTTCGATTATTACCCCTATCTGGGTTCCCCATATTTCCATAGGATCATGCTCCACCCAGCCGGGAGTTGGATATATCTGTGTAAACTCCTTTTGAGAGCTTGAAACTATTTCCCCACTATGGTTAAATACAATTGCTCTGCAGCTTGTGGTTCCCTGGTCTACTGCTAAAACATATTTGTCCATACCCATCACCTCTTATTTATTCTTTCATTCTTCCCATAGGGTAGTATCAGTGGTTGATACTGCAACCGCACCCTTTGATAGTGCATCAATTATATCACTTTTATCCAGAATCAGTCCTCCTGCTATGACTAGTATTTCCACCCTCTGATGAATGCTTCCTATTACCTTGGCCGCAATTCCAGGCATTATCTCAACAGCATCAGGATGATCCTCCCTAATGCATTTTATTCCCGACTCCAAAGATCTTGAATCCAACATAAAAAGCCTCTGTATTGCAAATATGCCGCAGGCTCTTGCATCCTTTATTAATGATGGCTTTGTAGTAATAATTCCATCAGCACCAACCTTTTTTAGAAACTCAACTGCAGCACTATCCCTTCCTAGTCCTTCTACTAGGTCAATATGTACGCAAACCAACTTTCCAGTGGCTTTAATGCGGCTAATTAATTCTTCTATATTCAATATACTTCCGCATAACATGAATATAACCCTTAGTCCGCTTTTTAGTGCTCTATCAATATTTTTCACATCTCTTACCGCTCCTATAATAGGGCTGTCATAAAGAACTTCTCTAATGTCAGGCATATTAATCACCACCTTTGTTTTATAATATAGTAATAATGTCTCAAAACTTTATAATTATGAACAATTGATAATGCTCATTATCCTACTACTGCTCTATTACTTGTAGAATAATTTAAGTTAATACAAGTGGTTTTTCAATCATAGGCATATGACAGGATTCTTCCACAATATGAAATTTCATATTACAAATAGTCTCATCATCCAAACATAAATCTTCTATTCTATTAAGATAGAATTTATATCCCTCTATTATCGTAAATAGTATATAATAATCTTTACCTCGTATTACAATACAATTTGGTATCAGTATTACCTCGCTGTTTCTATTCAGCCTTAGTAATCTAATCTTCAGTTGCTATGTTATCGATATGAATACCTTTTCAAATGTTATATCTTATTTGGCTGGCACCTACCCCCTATTCACCAAAAATCAGCACCTCATATGGATGAACTAACAATTCCTTTATTGTTACTGGTTCCTCCTTTTCTCTATGAGTTCCAAACAGTACTCTCAACTCTTCCTCCTTATTAAAACAAACACTCTGTTTTCTGTTTGAAAAATTAAGTACTATCATTAATTCTTCATTCTCATATTTTCTCTTATATACTAGAACATCCTTAGGATTCTCAGTTATAAATTCAATTTCTCCAAAGCTAAGTGCCTTGCTGTTTTTTCTAAACCATATTAGGGATTTATAAAATGAAAGCAGTGACCTATTATCCTCATCCTGCATTTGTACATTTTTATTTTCATAATCAGAATTAACTGGAAGCCATGGCTTTCCTCTTGAAAATCCAGAGTTTTCTGATGAATCCCACTGCATAGGAGTTCTTTCT
>JARDZI010000199.1 GCA_029240935.1 Clostridiales bacterium | reverse complement strand
CTGCAAAGCTTATTTGACCAGATTGGGCAAGTGCAATCATAATACCAGTCGTTGCACTACTGCTTTGAACAACTGAAGTTACTCCAAGTCCTACAAGTAGTGCTAAAAATGGCTTGTCTGAAAGTGAAGTCATTAGATTCGTAAAAAAAGCACTTTCTCCTAATGGTTTCATAGAGGAGGACATTAAGCCCATACCAACAAATAGGATGCCAAATCCAAGTACAATTTCCCCAACTTCCTTTGTCTTTTTCTTCTTTGAAAACATTGTCATTACCACACCAATTGCAAGTATTAATGGTGCAATATCAGATAAGTTAAATGCAAGCAATTGAGCAGTTATGGTTGTACCAATGTTTGCACCCATAATAACTCCAGCAGCTTGGGCAAGATTCATGAGGCCAGCATTTACAAAGCCAACCACCATAACAGTTGTTGCGCTGCTGCTTTGTATAATCATTGTTACAAGGGTTCCAACCAAAACTCCTAGAAACCTATTAGTGGTTAATACCTCAAGTATTCTTTTAAGCTTGTCTCCTGCTGCCTTTTGAAGACCTTCTCCCATTAAGTTCATTCCATAAATAAAAAGACCAAGCCCACCTAAAAGTAAAAAGTAGTCCGTATAATTCATATTTGCCTCCCAAAATATAATTTTTTGCATATGCTTATATAATACATTATTAATGTTAAGTTTGTGTTAAGAATGTTAAATATGTTGATATTTTATCAAAAATACAAGAAGCATATGGCATAGAATAGGGTTTTAGCTTAGAGTTAGAATAAATTTCATTAAATGGAATGAATAAAAATATTATTTACCTCAATCAATATATATTCATGTTGAAGATATGACCTGTTAATATTAAAATATGTTATGATAGAAGTGTATTTTATCATAAGAAATTATTTAAATACTTATTCAATAATGAAAATACATTTATGAAATAAATAAAAGGTGGGAGAGAGCATGAATATACCACAACTTAAACAATATGAAAACAGAATTGTAGGGGAGCTTAAGATAGATCGAAGAGAAGCACAATTTATGCCATACCCTGAGGAAATGAGTCCTGAACTGTCAGGCTATTTAAGGTCAGAGGGAATTGAAAATCTATACTCCCATCAATTTGAGATGTTTAATAGAGCATCTAGGGGAGAAAATGTTATTATAACCACTTCCACAGCCAGTGGAAAAACCCTAGGCTTTCTCCTTCCAGTTGTTGAGAAAATTTTGAAGGACCCTACTGCAAAAGCTATATTTGTATATCCTACTAAAGCTCTTGCCCATGATCAGTTTAGAAATATTCTGCCAGTGCTAGAGTACTTTGGACCTGAGAGGATACAGGCTGGAATATATGATGGTGACACCCCGGTAAATGAAAGAGCAAGGATAAGGAAAAATGCAAATATAATTTTAACAAACCCTGAAATGGTTAATTCAGCTTTTTTGCCAAATCACAGTCTATATGGATTTAATCATATTTTTTCAAGACTTAAATATTTTGTTATAGATGAACTCCATGTTTACAGGGGTGCCTTTGGCTCCCACATGGCAAATATAGTGAGAAGGTTAAACAGAGTATGTAAATATTATAAAAGCAGCCCACAGTTTTTATTTAGCTCTGCTACAATTGCAAATCCTGTGGAGCTTGCTGAAAATATAACTGGAGAAAAGTTTACCCATATTTATAGGGATGGTTCTCCTGGAAGTGCTAAGAAGATATATGTGTGGCAGCCCCCATTTGTTCGAGATACTGAATATAGAAAGACTCCAGAGGAGGAAGCATCAGAGTTTATTCCTGATCTAGTGCAACAAAACCTAAGATTTATAGCCTTCTGTAAAAGCAGAAGAGAGGTTGAGGTTGTGCTTAAGGAATCAAGGGATAGGCTAACGGATATTGAAGGAATGCCTACCCTCGGGAAGGATCTATCCGACAGAATATCAGGCTATAGAGGAGGCTATAAACCAGAGGAGAGAAAGGAAATAGAAAGACGTCTATCAGCTGGGAACATTACTGGTGTTGTTGCAACCAATGCACTTGAATTAGGAATAGATATAGGAGATTTAGAGCTTGCCATTTCCTGTGGCTTTCCTGGAACAAAGGCATCCTTTTGGCAGCAGATAGGAAGGTCAGGTAGAAGGGGCGAGGGTGCAATAGGCATATTAATTCTTGATGTGTCTCCTCTAGACCAGTATATTGCAATAAATACAGATTGGCTTATAAAATCAGGAGTGGAAAATGCAGTTATAGATAAAAACAATCTATTCATCCAGCTTGCACATGTGAGAGCAGCAGCGGCAGAGCTTCCAGTATCCTTAGATGATGCATCCATATTCCCAGACCTAGGTGAAATTGCTCCAGTGCTTTTAAAGGCAGGGGAGTTAAAGAAGGATGGAGGATTATTTACATGGGTTGGAAAGGACTTCCCATCTGGAGATTTTAACTTGAGGAATATTTCAAGTGATATATATAAGATAATAAATACTCAAAATGGTACAATGCTTACTGAAATGGATGAATACCAGGCTTTTCATGAGGTATACCCTAAGGCTATTTACATTCATGATGGAATGCAGTTTCTAGTTGAAAAGCTGGATCTAATTAATAGGATAGCGGAGGTTGTACCTGTTGATATGAACTATTTTACAGTACCCTTTAGTGAAACAGCAGTTACAATAATAAAGGAATTTAAAAACAAGGATATAGCAAGAACCACTGCAACCTTTGGTGATATAAGTGTTAGAGAGGCAGTGCCAGCATATAAGATGATACAGTTTCATAACAGACAAAACCTTGGTTTTGAACCCATAAGGGAGAACCTTTTTACACAGCTTGAAACAGAGGGAATGTGGTATTTGATACCCCAGAATGTTGATAATATTATTAATGCATATACACAGTTCAACTATTACAGCGGAATAAAGCATGCACTTCTAACTGCTGCAAGGATGAGAACCATGGCCACCTCAGCAGATATTGGAGGAACTGTGTTTAACACAGTGGAAAATGAGGGAGAGGTTAAAAGAGCATATGTAATACTCTATGATCTCTATCCTGGAGGACTTGGTTTTACTGAAAAGGCATATGACTTTTCTCAGGAAATACTTCATGATGCAATAAACCTTGTTAAAAACTGTAGATGTAAGGATGGATGCCCTGCATGTGTTGGAGATTATCATCTAGATAAAAAACTTGTATTATGGGGACTTGATGGAATGCTGATTGAGAGCAAGGCTCCAGTTGAGATAGTTGAGAAGGCTCCAGAAGTTCATATTTATGAGGAAAGACATTTTAATTTTGCTGACCTTAATGAAAAGTGGGAGGAATTCTTAATATTCCTTAACAAGAGAAGTGAAAGCTTTGCTCAATTCTTCACCACAGTTAATGGAGTTAAAACCTCAGGTGACATACTTATATTAAGTGTTCTAACTCCCTTCTATAGAGAATGGATAATGGAATCAGTTAACAAGCTTAAAATTGAAAACATTATTAGACGTTATGCCAATGTTCCTGAAAAGTTTAAGATAGACGTTGAAATAATGGAAGGAGACAGTAAGCTGGATAAAATATTGAGAAGGTATGATGATCTTACAAAAAATGATACACACAATCAAAAATATTATGACCGTGATTCAAAGTAGGTGTATTCATGGTGAATATGTATATGAAGGATTTTGAAAAACTGAATAAATATCAAATGGAAGCAGTTACTCTTATGGATAAGCATGTTATTTTAAATGCAGTTGTAGGAAGTGGAAAAACCACTGTGTTGACACATAAGATTATGTATCTTAACCAGATAAAAGAGGTACCATTTGAAGAAATGATTGTACTTACCTTTACTAATAAAGCAGCAAATGAAATTAGGGAGAGGGTAAGTGCATTTCAGGATGAAATTGGAAGTGATATGAAGTATTTTGGAACCTTTCATTCTGTGGCAAGAACCTTACTTTTAGAATCTGCAGAAATCCTGGAAATGGGGTACACAAAGGAATTTGATATAATTGACAATGAAAAAGCAGCAGAGATGCTTGTTGACATAATAGAAAGGGATAAACTTAAAATTAAGTATAAAGCTAAGCTTATGAAGAGAATAGAGGAGTTTAAAAAAGGAAAAACCCTATATGGAGTAATGAAAAATCAGGATGACATTGGAGAACTATACCAGTTGTATGGACTTGAAAAGGTAAAAAACAACATTATGGATTTTGATGATTTGATTGAAAATTGTATCACAATTTTAGATGAACCACTAAACCCTAAATGGATTATAGTTGATGAATTCCAGGACACTGACATAAGACAGCTCCAAATGATTAAAAGACTTGGGGGAGTTGATACAAGCATATTTGTAATAGGAGACCCTAATCAGGTTATATATTCCTGGAGAACAGGAAATGATAACATATTTAATGAATTTAAAAACTCTTTTGATGCAAAGGAGATAACTCTGCCAATTAACTATCGATCGAGTAGGACAATTATAGAAGCTGCTAAGTCTCTATTAAAGGGTAGCAATATAGAAGGAATAATGGGATATGGCAATCCTATTATTATAAGGAAGCATTTTGACAGCTTCAATGAAGCTCTTCATATTGCAAGAAAGATAAGGGAGCTTCATGATGAAGGAATTCTATATAGGGACATTGGAATACTCTACAGAAGACAAGCGCAGGGAGAGGTTTTAGCTGATGTATTAAGCAGAAATGAAATACCCTCTAAAACTATTTTTAAAAAGCCACTTCCCTTTGAAGAGAGTGAGGATAACAATTATACAGAGGAGGGGGTAAATCTTCTTACTCTGCATGCTTCAAAGGGACTTGAATTCTCCCATGTATTTATTGTAGGAGTTAATATGGGAAACATTCCTCTTACTACAAAAAGAGTGGAGGAGGAGGAGGAGGTAAGACTGTTTTTTGTTGGAATGACCAGAGCAAAAAACTTTCTGGAAATATCATATGTGATAAAGCCAGGCCTCCCTGGAATGACCTCCTATCCAAGTCCCTATTTGTCTATGATACCCTCAAATCTTGTTGAACGTGAGGAGGAGGGTAAAAGCTCCACACTTCCTGAGCTTATGGAACTATTAAGGCAGGATAGGGAATTTAAAAGGGAAGAGGAAAACATAAAGAAAGTAAGGCATGAAAAATATGGTTTAGGCAAGGTGTTATTTGAAGATGACAGTATAATAAGGGTTGAGTTTGAAGGGTATGGAGAGAAGGAATTTTCAAAAATGTTTTCTCCATTGATAATAGAATAATTTTTATGTACATACTTGAAATGTGGAAATTTTTCATATAGTTAATATGAAACACCCCACATTCAGCCTACTGTTGGGGCGAACACTGTTCGCCCCTACAAGTTTCATTATTTTTATGTGGCATGCTGGTTATTAATAGATAAAGTAAAGGGCTATAATGATTTATGAATATCTTTTGATAGGGAGGGTTTTTATGATAAGTAGCTTATCAATTACATTTATGGTCATAAGCTTGTTAATAGTGTTTATATTTCCTATAGGCTTGTGGATATATTTTTATAAAAAGGAGAAAATTTCTGGGATTGCTGTACTGGTAGGGGCTCTAACCTTCATTATTAGTCAGATATTACTTAGAATGCCACTTTTGCAGCTTTTGCAAGGTCAGAGCTGGTATTCTGCAATCCTAAATAATATTTGGCTAACATCTCTGTTCCTTAGTTTGACTGCAGGAATTTTTGAGGAAGTGGGTAGATCTCTATCATTTAAATTATTTCTAAGGAGGAAGCTAGAATGGAAAAATGGTATTGCCTTTGGAATAGGACATGGAGGAATTGAGGCAATAACGCTTATAGGGTTAACCTATGTAAACAATATTGTGTTCAGTCTTATGATAAATTTAGGCGCTTTTGATCAAATTTCTGGAACACTAACCCCAGGACTTTCGGAGTATATTGTGAATACTCTGGCAAATGCCAATCCTGTAATGTTCCTCCTTGGGGGGCTTGAAAGGGTATTTGCCATAATCGCACATATAGCCTTCTCAATTATAGTTTTATATGGGGTTAAATATAAAAAAGCTATTCATCTTGTTTATGCAATTCTTGGTCATACATTATTAAATGCACCAACAGTCATTTTTAGTCATTATCTTGGAGCATGGGCGGCTGAAGTATACATTTTGATATTTGCAGTGGCAGCATTAATGTTTATTAAAAAATCAAAAAGGTTATTTATAAATTCATCTAAAGCTGAGCAAATATAAAAAAATTATATTCCCAATATGTGTAAGGAGATATTATAATGAATAGTGTATTTATATTTATAGGAGTATTTCTTATACTTATAGGATTAATAATATGGAAACTAAAGATTGTTAGGATTATTGCGGGCTATGATTTGGAAAAGGTTAATGACAATGATGGATTGGCAAGGTGGGTTGGAAGAAATCTTGTATTAATGGGCATGCTTATTATACTTCTTGAGACTATTGTAATTATATTCCCAAATATAAAAATCAATTTAATCATACTAGCATATTTGATAATAGTAATTGGAATATCCATTGTTACTATAGTAGGCACTAAGAGGTTTGAGAAGAAGGATAAGCATAAGCATTATGAATAAAAAATGGGGTGGGAAGATGAAAAATAAGAAAATACTTTCATTAGTTTTAATTGCTGTTCTTTTATTAGTTTTTACAGGTTGTTCAGGGACTAAGGTTGAAGATATTGATACTGTAGAGGTGAGTAAATATTCAGATGAGATGACAGAAAACATACTTACTGCAATAAATGAAGGGAGCTATGAGAAATATTCTAGGGATTTTGATGAAACTATGAA
>JARDZI010000198.1 GCA_029240935.1 Clostridiales bacterium | reverse complement strand
TTTATTATTTAGAATATACTTAAATCCATGTCTCTAGAAAGTTCCTCCAACACCTTTATTCCCCCTATGCTGTTGCCTATTGAGTCAAGTGCTGGTCCAAGAACTCCTATTCCCATCTTACCTGGAACTGATGCAAGGATTCCTCCTCCTACTCCGCTTTTAGCAGGAATTCCAATATGGACTGCGAATTTACCTGATGCATCATACATTCCACAGGTTGCCATAATTGATTTAACAATTCTAGCAACACTTTTAGGTACTACTTCTTCTCCACTCCAGGGAAGTATTCCATCATTTGCAAGCATTGCACCTATTCGTGCAATATCTTTGCAGGTTGCTTCAATTGAGCATTGTCTAAAATATACATCCAGTACCTCCTCAACGTTTCCTTCAATTGCCCCGGTACTTTTCATAAAATATGCAAGTGCTCTATTTCTGTTACCTGTTTCCTTCTCGGAAAGATATACACTTTCATTTATGTTTATTTCAGGATTACCTGTTATTTTTCTTGTAAACTCAAGTATTCTATTAAAGGCCTCATCACAAGACCCTCCTGCTACCATAGATACAGTTACAATTGCTCCTGCATTTATCATTGGGTTAATTGGTCTATGGGAATTCCTATTCTCAAGGGTTAGCATTGAGTTGAAAGCATCTGCTGTAGGTTCCATCCCAACCTTCGAAAAAACCTTGTCCTTACCCTGATCTAAAATAGCAAGCAAAAGTGTTACTACCTTGGATATACTTTGTACTGTAAACTTCGTATCAAAATCTCCTGCACAATATTCATCTCCATTTAGGTTCGTAACACATATTCCAAGTGCATCAGGATTTGCATTGGATAAACCTGGTATGTAGGTTGCAACCTTTCCTTCACTTGTCCAATGTCTATTATTCTTAATTATTGTTTTAAGTAATTCATTCATCTAAAGCTCATCCACCTTTTTTTCAAGTTCATGTATCATAACAGTTATTGCAAGAAGGTCTGCTGCACCACCGGGACTAATGTTGTTCTCTTCAAACACCCTGTCTAAATCATGTATAAATTCCTTACCTTCAACTGTTTTCATTCCACCTATTTCAACTGCGATTTCTGCAAGTCTTCGCATAAATATTAAACCTTGAAGACCACATCTATTTACTACTGTAGTATCCTCAACTCTGGTCATAATACCCATAAGGCTGTGGCATAATGCTTCTGCAGTTGGTAAATTATAATACAATGCATCTTCATACATTGGAAGGCCTATTTCTAAAACTGTGGGAAGTCCATATTCTACTTCTCCCCTGACCCCTGTTAATCCATGTTCCATATACAACCTTTCACCATTTGATAGCTTATCAGTAGGGTTCAGTTTCTTTAGCTCCATATCCACTATTCCACTGCAAATATTTAAACATGCTGATGATATATTCCCTCTATTTAACTCAATAGAAGCTTGCATGCAGTATCCAGCTGCTGCGCATACAAGCCCACCAAGGAATAGGAATCCTCGGTGAGTGTTTATTCCTCTAGTAGCTTTAAACATATTTTTTTCCGCATCAATTCCTATGCTTCTAATAGTTCTAAGTATATCATCAATTGGATAATCCATTCCTATCTGAGCACATATGTACATTGCATATGCTATTGAGGAGCTGCTTCTCATGAATGTAAAAAAGTCCATGTCACTATGAACTCCAGTTGAATATGGAGATACAAGCCCCGGTGAAGGACTTGCACTTACCTCATATAGCATACCAAGAATTGCTGCTTCACCTATTTTAAATGCTTCTGGAGTAAGCTTTACTCCAGAATTTATTTTTTTTAGTATTTCATAATCGTATTCGATTCCCATATTAATCTCCATAATTATTTATAATTTCATTTATCCTATTTAAAGTTTCCTCAAGGCCATGTTTTCCAGATCTAACGCATATCCTTGCATTCTCTCCACATATAATACATTTTCTTGGAGCTAGATTAATCATTCCTCTGTCTATAGATTTTCCTTCTTTTATATATACATCAATATCAAATATTCGACCTATTTCACTATTATCCTCCAGCTCAACAGTTATTTTCTTTATATCTCCAGGGGACATGTCTACAACCATTAATATGCTTCTTCCATCGAAGCCTTCCAGTTCCTTGGAAAATACTGATTTCATTCTGAACTTCTCTTTTACAATTTCAAGAAGTATTTCAAATGCCCTATTTGCCTCAATAGTATTCTTGTTTTTCCCAGGATAATTTAACTTTCCACATACAACTGGCAGATCAAATTTTCTAGACAATTCCATTACATCATTATAACGTTTTTCCCTATCCTCTAATATTAGCTGTGAGATGTTTCTTTCCATATTTTACTTCTCCTTAAACTTATCTTAGGAAGGATGCGTCGCAAGTCGTCTATATGTTAAATGAAACAAATTAACTACTATGTGTTGTAGGGGTGAACAGTGTTCTCCTAGGAATGCCCATTATGGTACAGACATAGTCCAAAATCCTGGTACCTCATGGGCCAACACTGTTCGCCCCTCCGTCGAAGGCAGTTTCCAGACATTGTCATTCCCAGTACAGGGTAGAATCTTAAACCCACCCTAAGGAAAGATTCTTCACGACCTTCAGAATGACAGGTGCCTTGTTAGGCATAACCTCACTGTTATGTATCTATAATTTGTTTGTTTCAACATATCCAAATTTCATATGCCAGACAAACTAGTGGGGAGAGTTACTCTCCTTTATCCTTTTTATTATCCCTTCTGCATCACTTGATAGTAGGAAGTAATAGGTTGACTCTGGTACTATCTTTTTTATTTCTTCCCAGTTTTCAGATTTAATAAGCTCTCTAACTCTTGAGGCACTGATTGCTGCATTATCCATTACAATTCTTTCAACAAGTTGTACTTCCACACCATAGCTTGGAAGTATATCCACTAAAGCATTATTGTAGTTATTGGTAACTCCACAAAATGGTTCTGTCCCAACGTATCGTCTATTTATATTAAACACAGGTGCAATATACTTTCCAAATATTCCTGCATCAAGCCTTGTGTACTCTAAAAGCCTTTCATCCGAACGCCTTAAAAAATATGATGGAAATGTGTTTGAAGATATAATATAGTTACCACCAGGAATAACATGTACATTTTTTAAATCCTGAATTCCATGCTTTACAAGCTCCAATCTTATCTCAAAAGGAAACAAGGATTTTTCTGCTTCAACAATAAACACTACAACCTCTTCATTTTCCTTGGCTGCCCTCTCAATAAGGTATCTATGTCCAAGTGTAAAGGGATTACAATTCATAACAAGTCCAGCCTTTTCCCCGTTCCCCAGACCACTTTTTCTAAACATATTATTTACATATTTATTTATGTTGGCCATGCCTCCCTCTAAAAGCATAACACCACTGGTTGAGTAGACTTCATTGTAGCCAAGTCCTATAAACATTCCTTTATTCTTTGGCTTTGTAAATATAAAGGTTTCATATACTCCCTTTTCAAATAATATATCTGTAACATGGGTAATAAGCTTTGCTGCAATTCCCTCTCCTTGAAGTTCTTCCTTAACTCCAAAGCATTTTAAGACTCTCCCTGCATAGGAGCAGGTTCCAACAATTTCATCATCTATTTTTGCAGCTGATGTATACTCAACATCAGCATCCAGTGCCAAATCAAATCCCTTCAGAAACCTCTCAACCCTAGCTCTTTCAGAACCTTTTAAATTCATTTTTTCTATAGTTATATCATTCATACAATCACCCTTTAATTATAAAATTTGATTGGGTTTTATTAAACTTAATTGGAATGATATTTGATATCTCCTGCTAGCTGACCTACATTAAAATAATTCATCAAGCAATATATAATATTTAATCTTTTCATAGTCAGGTTCTATCCCTAAATATTTAAATAATAAATCAGTATACTTATTATTTTGAAGATTATGTTCCAAGGATCGAACACACAATGCAATATCCTGCCATTTATCAGCCATTCCTGCTCTACCTAAATCAATAAAGCCTGTTACATTTCCATCATTAAAAAATACATTAGGCAAGCAATAATCTCCATGTGAAAAAACAATTTCTTCCTCAGGTTGATTTGCAATCAAATAATCATATAATTCTTCTGGTGAATTAAATGGATTATCTTCTTCCCAATCATTTATGTCAACTTGACTGTTCTTAATTCTTTCACCTGCAATACTTAATTTATATTCCAAACTGCAATTAAATGGGCAGTCTGATATATCAACTCTCTGGAGCATTTTTATTCCTTCTGCTAGAAGTATTACCAATGTTTTAGGATTATTTAGGTTTCCTTCAGAGCATGCCATTTCACCAACTGCTTTTGTCATAAGCAGATAATCATACCCATTCTCTTTGCACTGTGCAACAATTTCAGGTACTGGCAACTTGCCCTTTAGCCAATACATCATTTTTCGCTCATGCTCAAATTCAAGGTTACTCTTTTCAATCTTTAAAAATAGCTCTTTATCAATTTTCGTAAAATGATAAATTTTCGCTTCAGAGCATCCAATTGTGTCTTTTGTGGAATCCATATCTTTTATATATTCTAGAATTATATTTGGTAATTTTCTATTCATTTTTTCTTACCTCATAGCTATGGGTGTCAGGCACAATTTTAAGGTTTTTAAAATAGTATTGATTATCCTCATCAGTAATTTTTCTAATTACTCTACAGGGATTACCTGCTGCAATAGAGTTTGAGGGCATGTCTTTAGTTACTACACTACCAGAGCCAATAACTACATTATTTCCAATGGTGACACCTGGATTTACTATTGCACCCCCTCCTATCCAAACATTATCTCCAATTATAATTGGAAAGGCATACTCAATTCCTTCATTTCTTGGTTCAAAATGAATTGGATGGCCTGCAGTAAAAAGGCTTACATTTGGTGCAAACATAACATTATCGCCAATTTTAACCTTTGCACAATCTAAAATAGTGCAATTATAGTTAGCGTAAAAATTTAACCCAACTGAAATATTGTATCCATAATCACATCGAAATGGTGGTTCAATATAGACATTATTACCAACATTACCAAATAACTTTTTTATAATTTCATTACGTTTATCAATCTCATCTGGACGTAAGGAGTTGAATTCAAATAACATTTCCTTTGCATATTGACGTTCAGAAAATAATTCTTTTCCAACTGATTTATATGGTTCTCCATTTATCATTTTTTCCTTTTCTGTCATAACCTAAAACCTCCATAATCTTATGTGAGAAGTGCCTACTTTACCTTCCTCACCACATCAATAACCGTCCCATCTCTATACTCAACAACTGCAACGATTTTGTCCTCGGTTTGAATTTTCTCAGGAACTCCTGTCATTTCTTCTGCAATGCTCTTAAGGGCCTCAATTGTCATAGTCTCAATTCCTGCAGCATTTAGCTTTTCAATTAAGTCCTCTCTTATTGGATTCACTGCCACTCCTCTTTCAGTTACAACCACATCTATGGATTCGCCTGGGGTTGTAATGGTAGTTACATCGTCAACAACTATGGGAAGCCTTCCTTTAACCAATTGGGTTACAACTATACTGAGCTTTGCACCTGCTGCTGTATCACTATGTCCCCCTGAACCTCCCATAATAACACCACTTGAGCCTGTGGTAACATTTACATTAAAATTCTTATCTATCTCAGTTGCTCCAAGTATCATAACGTCCAGCAGGTTAACCACCGCACCTTTGTTATGTGGATTTCCATACATTGAAGCAGACATTCCCATGTGGGTTTCGTTTTTTCTATAGGATTCAATAGCCTTAAGATCAAAGCATTGAACATCAAAGAGGCTTCTGAATAAGCCCTCTTCAAGCATTTCAACTATATATCCAGTTGTACCTCCTGCTGCAAAACTTCCCTTAATGCTTTTTTTCTTCATCATATCTCTTACATATGCTGCAACTGCCAGAGAGGTTCCTCCTGCACCTGTTTGAAAGGAAAAGCCCTCCTTCAAAAGTCCTGAAGCATCAATAACCTTTGCTGCAGTTTTTGCAATTATAAGTCCTACAGGGTCCTTTGTAATTTTTGTGGTCCCAGATACTATTCCCTTTGGGTCACCTATTGAATCAACCTTAACAATAAAATCCACATACTCTTGACTTATCTCAATTGGACATGCTGGATAATCCACAAGATTATCCGTTATTGCGACCACCCTGTCAGCATACATGGCATCTGGTACTGCATACCCTAATGCTCCACATGCTGCTTTGCCCTCAACTCCATTTATATTACCATAGGTATCACAGGTTGGGGCACCAATAAATGCCACATCTATGTGTAAATCTCCTGCTTCAATTGCTCTTGGTCTTCCACCGTGGGTATGCATAATTACAGGATTTTTCATTAATCCAATTGAAATTGCCTCTGCAACAGGTCCTGATATATAGTCTGCATATATGCCCGTAACAACTCCCTTTTCTATATGCCTAACTAATGGTGCATGAATTGGGAATATTGAACTTGCAGCAACCTTAATATCCTTAAACCCTGCATTTGCTACTTCCTCTAGTACCATGTTTAATATATAATCACCATTTCTAAGGTGATGATGAAAGGATATGGTCATTCCATTTTTTAATCCACATTCCAATATAGCTTCTCTTATGGATTTGAGTACTTTTCCTTGTCCTGGCAGGGCACAATTAATTTTTACCTCTTTTTTAGAAATTCTATCAATATTTGCATATGCACCTGCAAAGGGCTTTACTTTTCCATATCCTTCTATGAACTCAGGAATTTCTCTTCCTAATATATTTTTCATTTAACCATCCCTCCTAAAAAAGCCCAGCAAGCTTTGCTTTTTTT
>JARDZI010000197.1 GCA_029240935.1 Clostridiales bacterium | reverse complement strand
GGTGGATGGTGTATACACTTACAGGCTCAAAGCTTTTAATGGGCACCCTATTTGCTGTGAATGCTATTCCAAATATAGTATTAAGTCCCTTCTCTGGAGTTTTTGCAGATCATTTTAAAAAGAAGAGAACCATAGTTATATGCGACTTAGGCAGAGGTTTGGTGGTAATGCTAACTGCAATACTATTTGGGCTTGGCCATCTTAGGACCTGGCACCTTTTCGCTTTTACAATTATGAATTCAACACTTGAGACCTTTTCACAACCTGTAAGGACATCAATAATGCCACTTATGCTGACTAAGGAGCAATTTCTAGGTGCAAATGCTATATCAAGCTCCATATCTTCTTTAGCACAGCTTATAGGCCTAGGTGCAGCGGGATTTTTAATAGCAACCATCGATATATCTGGAGCTATATTTGTAGATGCATTAACATTTTTTATATCTGCAATTCTTATATTTTTAATGGTAGTAAAGGGTGATGTTAAATCTGATAGAAAATTAGATACAAAAACCTATGTTGCTGATTTATCCGAAGGCTTTAAATATATTGCTAAAAATAAATTGATTTTGTTAACAGTTTTAGCAGCAATGGTTGTAAATTTTAGTTTAGCACCAATAAATGTTCTGGAGCCAGTTTATGCTAAAGAAATTTTAAAGTCCGGACCTGAGGTTATGAGTTATATGGGAATTGCAGTTTCTGCAGGGGTTATAATATCAGGAATTTTGGTTGGACAATTTGGTTCAAGATTTAAAAAATCCTTATTGGTTACAATAGGATTTGTGCTATTAGGAGTAAGCTATACTGCATTAAGCCTTCCAGAATTAATACAATTTTCAAAACAAAATGCTATCATTATTGCAGTAGGGCTTTACTTCATTTTTGGTCTTGCCATACCTCCAATAAATGCAACTGTAGGAACATATATGCTTGAAAATACTAAGCAGGAGCTTTTAGGAAGAGTATCTTCCCTTTTAACTATGGTTTGCCTTTGTGCAGCACCTATAGGTTCTGCCCTAACTGGTGTAGTTGCAGAATTTGCTTCTATATCAACAATGTTTATTTCGATGGGAGCACTCGTTATAATTGTAGGATTAGCGTTATTATTTAATAAAGATTTTAGAAATGCTTAATGGATTTGAGGTGATAAAATGGATGAAATTAAAGAGTTAACAACCCTTGAAGAAGTAAAGGCTTTTTCTGTCCCTTACCGTATGAAACTATTAGACTGTATGTACAGCTTCAAGTCACCAGCCACTGTTAAAAATATAGCTGATAAAATGGGAGAAACTTCTGCCATAATACATTATCATGTTAAAATAATGGAGGAGGTAGGCATTGTACAGCTTGTATACACCAAAACCATCAATGGGATTATAGCAAAATTTTATGAGCCAGCTGCAAAGCAATTCCGAATAAACCATACCTCAGGTAAGGTTGAGGATAAGGATAAGTTTAAAATGTTAAATGAAACTCAAAAAACAATTGCATTAACATATGAAGAAAGCAAGAATAACTTTCTTGAGCAGCTCGAAAAAACTGATAAAAAGCATAATGGATTTGTTACTAGTGATGAAATTTATCTAACTCTCGAGGAATTTTCAAAAATTAAAAATGAAATTATGGATATCTATAAAAAATACTCATCCCACACCAACAATGATGGAAAGACCAGATATAAAACCTTTTTTAGTATTATTGATTTGGAGTAAAAAAATAGGTTTGCTGCCTTGTCATTCTAGACCTAGTGAAGGATCTTAAAGATTCTTCACTAGTTTCAGGATGACAAGGCAGCAATTTTTATGCAGAAACATGATATAAATCCTTTTGAGAAAGTTCTACCCTACCCTTTTACTTTACAGGTATGCTACAACCATTAAGCTTAATATACTGTCCATCCTTTATGGTGATGTACTTTTCTCCTTCAAAGTTGTCATTTGCAACTATTGATTCAATACCTCCAGCACTATTAGCATCTACTTCATAATAGGCTGTGGTTCCTGAGGACACTACCTTGTACTCTCCTGCTTTTATATCCCTGCCTACTTTATACATGCCATCACCATATTTGCCATTTTGAGGCTCTTGAACTGGAGCTTCAACTACAGGCAGCATTTTAGAACTTCTCAATTCTATATACTGCGCTTCCTTAACTGTCACATACCTCGTACCCTGGAAATTGTCGTTACTAATAATACTTTCCAGTGAGCCAGAGCTGTCCTTTGAAACCTGGAAGTAGGCACTTCCACCATCTGAGTATAGAAGATATTCACCTGCTGCAACATCTGGACCAACTTTATACATTCCAGCTTTAATATATTTATCCGCTACAGCTTTATCTTCCTCCTTTGTGGTAGTAGGTGGAGTTGGTGTGGTACTCGTCCCAGAGCATCCAGTAAAAATCAAGGAGAACATTGCCATTACCATAAATGAAACAAAAATATTGTTTAAAATTACTTTTTTTGTACTATTGATTAAGCTATTTTTATGCATTATGTTACCTCCTTAAATTGTTTTGGAGATTATTAAATCTCTATTTTAGTATCTGCTAACCCAATAAAATAATACTTAACAACAGTTAATTCACAAAAGATTTTCTATTGTGCTTAGGTTTATTAGAAAGCCTGCTCTTTGCTACACTGTAGACTGTGAGGAATCCTTTAGTGATGCTTATTAAACTCCTTCACTAGGTTCAGTATGACAACCCCTTGGCGTTGACTTTCATATTAACCGCCACGCGGTTGCAACGCACAAAAAATCATGAAACTTGTAGGGGCGAACAGTGTTCGCCCAAGGGCACTATGAATTTGGTTCTCCCTGCATCATGGTGCGTAAAACGGGCGAACACTGTTCGCCCCTACGGTTAGACTGAATGTGGGGAGTTTCATATAAATGTCATAATATATGTTAATACCCCACCATATTCCAGTTTTAAGCAAAAAACATTGACAGTTTGGCTATAAAATTATAACATACATAAGGGTATACTTTTTTTCAGTAATTAAAAGAATAATTTTAGGTTCTGTTTATTAAATTTATAATGCTTTGTCACAATTTTTGTAGAGCCTAATTTCAAAATAAACTATAAAGGAAGATTGAAATGTCAGATAACAATTTAAGCTTTATTGAAGAAGTACAAAGAAGAAGAACATTCGCAATAATTTCCCACCCAGATGCTGGGAAAACAACATTAACAGAGAAATTTTTGTTATATGGAGGTGCCATTCGTTCAGCTGGATCAGTTAAGTCTAGAAAGGCAGAGAAACATGCTGTATCTGATTGGATGGAATTAGAAAAGCAAAGGGGTATTTCTATCACATCAAGTGTACTTCAGTTTGAATATAACAATTTTTGTGTTAATATTCTTGATACACCAGGTCATCAGGATTTTAGTGAGGATACCTATAGAACCTTGATGGCTGCAGATAGCGCTGTAATGGTAATTGACTGTGCCAAGGGGGTTGAGGAACAGACTAAAAAGCTATTTAAGGTTTGTAAAATGAGAGGTATTCCAATATTCACATTTATCAACAAGATGGACCGAGTTGGTAAAGATCCATTTGAATTAATAGAGGATATTGAGCAGGTTCTTGGGATTCAATCCTATGCAATGAATTGGCCAATTGGCCAAGGTAAAGAGTTTAAGGGTGTTTTTAACCGTGAAAAGTCACAAATTGAGCTTTTTGGTGATTCTAACCATGGTCAATCTATTTCAAAGACAGTAAAAGGAGACATTTCCGAGGAAAAATTTAATAGTTTATTAGGAAATGAACTTCATGAACAGCTCTTAAAGGATGTTGAATTATTAGACATTGCAGGAGATGAGTATAATATAAATGAAATATTAAATGGGAATTTAACACCTGTATTCTTTGGAAGTGCACTTACAAACTTTGGAGTAGAGCCATTCTTAGAGTCTTTTTTAGGTATCACCACCCCTCCAAAACCAAGGGATAGTAATTTAGGATCTATTAGTCCACAATCGGATAATTTTTCTGGATTTATCTTTAAAATTCAAGCTAATATGGACCCCTCACATAGGGATAGAATAGCTTTTCTTAGGATTTGCTCTGGAAAATTTGAAAAGGGTATGATAGTGAATCATGTACAGAAGGATAAAAAAGTAAGATTAGCACAGCCCCAGCAATTTTTAGCTCAGGATCGTGCAATTGTTGATGAAGCATACCCAGGGGATATTATAGGAATCCATGACCCAGGAATTTTTAATATTGGTGATACACTTTGTCAAGACGGATCAAAATTACAATACGAGGGTATTCCAAAATTCGCTCCAGAGCACTTCGCAAGAATATCAACCACCAACTCACTCAAGAGAAAACAATTTTTAAAGGGAATCTCTCAGCTCGCAGAGGAAGGAAGCATACAAGTTTACAGGGTTCCTAATATTGGTGTTGAGGAATTAATTATTGGTGTAGTCGGAGTTCTACAATTTGAGGTACTGGAATATCGTCTTAAAAATGAATATGGAGTTGAGATTAACATGTATAATCTGCCCTGTCGATATATAAGGTGGGTTCAAATGGATAACTTTAATCCTAAAACTTTTTCAATCACCATGGACACAAAGCTTGTTGAAACAGAGGATAAGCAGCCAGTACTGTTATTCCAAAACGAATGGTCTATTAGTACTGTTGAGGAAAGAAACAAAAAAGCTATTTTGAGAGAAGTATCTCTTTAAACTCATAGGTATAAGGCCGGATTAACCACAATAAATATAAAAAAGTGAGAAAAAGGTATTAATACCTTTTTCTCACTTTTTTTATTCAACTATACCAGCCATCAGCTTACCTAACTGTTCTCTGGTTGCATCCTTCTGATTTACAATTCCCATAACCTTGCCGCTATACATAACCATGATTCTATCAGATATCTCAAGCAATTCATCCAATTCAGTGGAAACCATTAGAACTGCTGCTCCCTTGTCACGCTCATCTATCATACGAGATTGAATATACTTGGTTGCCCCAATATCCAATCCACGGGATGGATGAACTGCAATCAATAGTTCAGGATCTCGGTCTAACTCACGACCAACAACAAATTTTTGTTGGTTACCTCCTGAAAGATTTCCAGCCATTTCCTTTATGTCTGGTGTTTTTACACTGTAGGTTTTACATATTTCTTCACAATGCTGGCCAATCCACTTGGTGTTAAAAACTCCATGCTTGGAATATGGCTCCTGATCATAGCACATCAGAATAAGATTTTCTTCAACTGTCATTCCCTTTATCATTCCCATTCTGTGTCTGTCCTCAGGAATATGTGAAACATTGTGCTTTAAAATCTGCTTTGGAGTTTCACTTGTACAGTCAACTGAGTTAATAAAGAATTTACCACTTTGAATTTTATGCAATCCAGTTATACATTTTATCAACTCTGACTGACCATTTCCATCAACTCCACACACACCAAGAATTTCACCTGCGAATACATTGAAGTTGACATTTGTAAGAACAGGTCGCTTGTCCTTATTTACAGCACAGAGATTTTCTACACGAAGTATTTCATCCCCTAATTTTGCATCCTTCTTTTCAGTTACAAGCTCAACCTCCTTGCCTACCATAAGTTTGGCAAGTTCCTCTTTATTTTCAACATCCTTTATTGCAACGGTTGCAACCACACGTCCTAGGCGGAGTACAGTACAACGATCACATATCTCCATAATTTCCGCAAGCTTATGACTTATGAATATAACTGTTTTACCTTCAGAAGTAAGCTGACGTACCATGTCGAACAGTCCAACAACCTCCTGTGGGGTAAGAACTGCTGTAGGCTCATCAAGAATTAAAATATCTGCATTTCGATATAGAGCCTTAAGAATTTCAAGCCTTTGCTGCTGTCCTACGGAAAGATCCTCTACCTTTGTCAAGGGATCAATTGCCATATTATACTTTTTAGCCATCTCTTTAAATTTTTCCGCAGCACTGTTTAAGTCTAGAACCATTTTGTTATCCTTCAAGCCTAGTATTACATTTTCAATTGCAGTAAGTGCTGGAATCAACATAAAATGTTGATGCACCATTCCTATTCCAAGCTCAATTGCATGCTTTGTATCCTTAATTTGCACCTTTTGTCCTTTAAGATAAATATCTCCTTCAGACTGATCATACATACCATATAATATATTCATAAGTGTTGATTTGCCTGCGCCATTTTCACCTAGTAGAGCGTGAACCTCACCCTTTTCAACGCTTAGTGAAACATCATTATTTGCAACTACTGTATGAAAGCGCTTTGTAATATGCTTCATTTCCAAAAAAGCCATACTGTATCACCCTCTCCTATTCTTTAGTATATGCTACTGCACTAGCTGCAGGTTTATTGCTTTTACGAATCATCATGCAAATTGCCATTACTGTAATTAGGTATGGCAGCATAGTCAAGAACTGATAGGGTATACCTGTATTAGCTGCTTGTAGACGATAGGAAAGGGCATCACCTGCACCAAATACCAATGCCGCAAACAAAGCACCACCTGGGGTATAGTTTCCAAA
The DNA here is from genome assembly GCA_029240935.1 of Clostridiales bacterium. Lineage (GTDB taxonomy): Bacteria > Bacillota > Clostridia > Clostridiales > Caloramatoraceae > JARDZI01. The sequence goes on along the minus strand of JARDZI010000197.1, from coordinate 7,056 downwards.
TACAACCGCTGCTAGAGCCATGAACCCACGCCCTGAAACCATGCCCTCTGTAAAAAAGCTGAGCTGACCCATTGAAACAAATGAACCTGCAAAGCCTATCATCAAACCACTGAACAAAACAGCCTGATAACGGACTTTCTTCACATTTATTCCAACAGTATCACATGCCTTTGGATGTTCTCCAACTGCACGTATCTTTAATCCAATATTTGTTTTCTGAAGCACAAACCATGCCACAGGCACTGCTAATAAAGTGATGTATACTGGGATGGATTGATTAAATGGAATAGCAACCTTATCAAAGACATCTATTTTAGGTACGCTTGTACTTAATCCAAATACAACACGATTAAGTGTAATAGTAAGTCCACTTGCAAATATATTGATTGCAGTACCAACAACCGTCTGATCTGCCCTAATTGTAATAGTGAAAAAGGCAAAGATCCATGAAAATATCATAGTTACCACAATTGCTAGGAATACACCTATCAGTACTGAGCCGCTCCAGTAGGAGCCAAGAACTCCAAACAAAGCACCAATCAGCATAAAGCCCTCTGTTCCTATATTAACTATGCCAGCACGTTCGCTGAATACGAGACCTAAAGCTGCAATTAAAATAGGTGTAGCAGTACGAATATCGGAAGCTAGAAAGCTGGTAATGACATCTATCATATGGATTCAGCCTCCTTTGCATTATTTTCTTTATTAATATTTGATTTGTTCTTCTTAATGTTTTTCAACTTAGATAGGTTAAACAACTCACGTCCTATAACAAACAAAATTATAAAGCCTTGAATCATATAAATAATTGCACGTGGAACCCTTGCAAGCATTTCCATTTTGCCTGAACCGCTTCGTAATGCACCAAAAAGGATACCTGATAGTGCAATACCAATAGGGTTGTTGTTTCCAAGTAGTGCAACAGCAATACCATCAAAACCATAGTTACTGGAAAAGCCTGGAAGCAAACGGATTAGAACACCTATTACTTCTATACAACCTCCAAGACCTGCCATACCACCTGCTAAAAACATAGCCATAATGCTATTCTTCCTGAGGTTCATGCCTGCATATTCTCCTGCTGTAGCATTCATACCAATAACTCTCATTTGGTAACCCTTGGTAGTACGCCACATAAAGAAGTAATAAAACATTAGAGCCAATATTACTATAAAAATTCCAGCGTGCAAACGGCTTCCAGACATTAATAATGGTAGTCTAGCACTTTCAAGAACTTGCTTTGATTGAGGATTTGTACCAGCTGCTATATCCTTCATAGGACCAGTTACTGCATAGCTAACTAAGCTTATTGCTATATAGTTAAACATAATCGTGGTAATCAATTCGCTAGCGCCAAAACGCATTTTAAGAACTCCTACCAGCATACCGTAAATTGCACCACCAAGAAAGCCTGCAACTAAAGTAAGTGGTAAATGAATTACCATCGGAAGATCTATCATTGTACCAACCATAGTAGCTGTAAGTCCTCCTATGTATAACTGCCCTTCAGCACCAAGGTTGATTATTCCACAGCGTTTTGCAATTGCATAGCTAAGACCTGTAAATATAAGCGGGGTAGCTTTTATGAGTGTTTCGCCGATTGCATTTGTGTTGCCAAAGGAACCCTTTGCCAGCGCTAGATATGCATCAAATGGGCTGAAACCAAGTGCAGAGATTATAATCCCGCCACCCAGCAGTGCCATTACAATAGCGATCAATGGATAATAGCTGTTTTTAAACAGTGACTCTGCTTTGGTTTTCAATATATTCGCTGTCATAACTCTCCTCCTAAATAGTTTATAAATGTCTTAAATAAAACTTTATCGGAACCCTTAATGATTCCGATAAAGCTAATGTCCATATTTTTTGCTGACTAAATAGTTAATATTATTTTAAATCAATTGTAATTTTGCCACCAGCTAATTCATCATATATTTTCTTTACTTCAGCTTTTACATCTGCAGAAACACCATCGCTTGCTCCAGGATACCAATCTGTTAAGAATACAACTCCCTCAGCAGCACCCATTCTAAGAACATCTTTTCCTAATGTACCATCGATGAACTTTTTGTAAGCAGCTTCATAAGCAATTGAAGTATCTTTACCGATTCCTATAAGTAATGATTTTGGAGCATTCTTTTCTTGACCAACACTTGAACCAACAGCTTTTGCAGTACCACTTTCTTCAGCTGCTTCTAAAACGCCAAGTGCAGCAGCATTAGCCATAGGTGCGACAACATCAACACCTGTCTCAATCATAGCCTTTGCAGTTTCTTTTGCTTGATTTACATTATCAAAGTTACCTGTAAGCGTTGCATTTACAGTAATGCTTGGATCAACATATTTTACTCCCTGTTCAAAGCCCTTCTTACCATTTATAATAGGTGTAATTTCCTCTCCACCTATAAAGCCTACGCTCTTTGATGTGCTTGTAAGTGCAGCGATAGCTCCCATTAAAAATCCCTGTTGATCGTCTGCTATCTGTAAGCTTATCAAGTTGTCTCCGTGGGATGCTTTACCATTAATAAGTATAAACTGTGTATCAGGATATTGTGGTGCAGCTTGTGCTCCAGCGTCTTCATACCCATTAGTGCTTAAGAATATTAAATTATAACCTTCAGTAGCATAGGTATTGATACTATCTGCTACAGTAGAAATAGCAACATTCTCTTGGTAGGATATTTCAGCACCTAATGCTTCAATTTTTTTAAGCCCATTGTATGCAGTTGCATTCCATGACATATCGCTTATTGCTCCTTGCAAAATAACTGCAACCTTCATCTTCTTTGCTTCATCTACTGGTTTTCCTGGATCTGCTGCTGGTTCCTTTTTACCGCATCCAACTGTCAGTGCCATTACCAAAACTAGTGATAATGTTAATGCTAAAACCTTTTTTAATCCTTTTTTCATGATTTTCCCTCCACTTTTTTAATAGTTTAAAAACTGTTAGATTAATAATTATTTGCTTACGTTCTTGAATTTTTAGGCGGATTTTAAAAGGTTTCTTAGCTTCAAATAATTTGCCTTTAAGTTCAAGAACGGGCCTTGCACATTTATAGTATTTGACCTCATGCAAATACAATTTTATTAAAATATAAGGTAGGAATAGATATGTATACAGTTAATCCCAGAAGCCTTTATGAACTTCTGCTGCAATTATTTCAATCTCAGGTATTGGTCCTATAACAGTTATGTCTTTCTGCCCTCTTGCAAATACCTCACGACAAGGCAAATCAAATGTTGGATTCTGTTCATTGCTGCCTGTGAGTTCCAAAAGACGGCGCTCTGTCATACCAAATACAACTCGTCCAATATTTGCCCAGTAGATAGTTCCAGCACACATAACACATGGCTCAGCAGTGGTGTATAAGGTGCAATCCCATAGGAATGCTTTGGAATATTTTTGGGATGCTCTGGCGGCTAGAGTTGCCTCTGCGTGACCATTGCAAATATTCTCTGTTATTTCGATGTTAGGCTGTTCCATAATTATGTTGCCTTCTTTGTCCACAAGCAGAGCTCCAAAGGGTGTATTTCCAGAAGTTCTTGCCTCTTTTGAAATCTCTACTGCATGTTTTAAATAATCGATATGACTTAAATATGCCATTATAAAACCCCCTATCTTTTATGTTTAATATGTAAATGTTACTATTCTTGATATTATTAAAGCAATGTCATAGAAAGAATACTTGCCTATATGACATTGCTTTTTTACCTCGAGATAATCCTCCATTTACCATTAATAATTATTAAAAATACATTACTCTCATAAATTAGATTGATTAGTCAGTTAGTTATTTAGTTATTTATTTACAACTACATTTAGTGTAGCCAATTATTTAATAAAAGTCAATAATCCACAACCTACTATTACATAAAAATTAAATTTTTTATTGAAATTTATAATATCTATAAAATATGTATGTCGCATTTTATTTTATTCTGCCTAAACGTGTCCTTTTGTGATTGATATTTCTAAAAAACGCCAAATTAATTATATAATTAGCTTTTTTGAATATTAGGTGCAATAACTATTTCTTTTACTCTATTCATATGTACTTTTTCCTAATATCAAAGGTTTTAGATATATCAAAAGCACCACGCGCTTATGGAGTTATTTCACCATGTATCGAAGTGCTTTGCTATGCCTTTATCTAGGATTTTTTACTGACTAGTCAGTTAGTTTTATCTATTGTCATTATAACAGTAGTAGATATTAATAGTCAATATAATAAGGACATAATACTACAAATTCATTAGGGTAACATACACAATGAATTTGTAGTATTATGTCCTTTACCTCCACAGACATACTCTATCCTCAAGCTTATCCACCAGCATAAATAGCAAAAAACCAATTATACTTAATACAACAATCCCTGAATACATCTCAAGGTAATTCACTCTCATCCATGAATCCATAATAAAATAGCCCATGCCGTACTTTGTGCCAAAGGTTTCTGTAAAAAAAAGAACTGAAATAGCTGTTCCAAGACTTATCCTAGTTGAGGTTAACAGACCTGGCAAAGATGCTGGAAGGATAATGTCTTTAAATATTCTTCCCTTTGAAGCCCCAAGTGAAATATAGGAATAATAGTTCTCCTTTGATATATCCTTTACCCCATCCCTTGCAGCCACAACGATCTGAAATAGCACTATAAGCATAATCATTATTATTTTGGAAGCCTCACCAATTCCGAAAAGGAGCATTACAATTGGTAAAAGTGCTATCTTTGGAACAGGATATACAAAATAGATAAATGGTGACAAAATATTATCCAACCTATTAAAATAGCCCATAAGGAGTCCAACAGGTATTCCAATTGCCATTGAAAGAAATATTCCTGCGAATATTCTGAAGAGACTGTACAGGCTGTGCATTAATATTTTGTTTTGAAAAATGCTTCCAATGGTTTCTAAAACTCTAAATGGTGATGGGATAAAGGGTACCCTGGCAACCATTGAAAAAGCCTGCCACATAAGAAGTATTATTATGAAGGCTGTGACTCGCCTTATGTTTTTACTTTTCATTTAGACCATTCCTCTTTAGCTATTTTTCTCAGCTTAATGCTGAATTTGTAGTACTCTTCATCTAGTCTTAAGTCTTTTTTTCCAAAGAGTGGGTTATCATAAATCCCTACAACTTTTCCTGGGGATTTGGACATTATCACTATTTTCTTTCCTACATATAGTGCTTCCTCTATGCTGTGGGTTATAAAAATGGTTGATACACTATTTTCAATCCATATTTTTAAAAACAAATCCTGCATCTCTTCTCTGGTTAGTGCATCAAGAGCTGAGAAGGGCTCGTCCATTAAAAGTATATTAGGTTTAAGTATAAATGCTCTTGCAATTTCTGCACGCTGTCTTTGCCCACCACTTAACTGGTTTGGAAATCTTGAGGTCATCTCTCCAATTCCAAGCTTGTTTAAAATGTAGTTCGCGTACTGTTTATCTAATTTATTATTTCCATCCTTTACTCTTGCACCTATTGTAGAATTAAAGTAAATGTCCCTCCAGGGCAAAAGTCCATTACTTTGCATAACAAGACCAATTCTCTGTACCCTAGGATCAATATCTTTTCCATCTATTAAAACACTTCCGGCATAATCCTTGATTATGCCGGATAATACATGTAAAAGTGTTGATTTTCCACATCCCGATGGACCTATTACTGCACAGATATCCCCATCTTTAATTAATAAATTAAAATTATCAAGTGCCAGGAAATCATTTCTTTCGCTTTTATATTTTACAGTAAGGTCCCTTATATCAATCATTTAAAACTACCTCACAAATTCACTGTTTACTAAATCCTCATATTTGTAGTTGTTTTTAATTAATTCCTTTTCAAGCAGCCAGTTTATAACATTTGTAAAATCCTTTTCAGATGGCACAACTGCTTTGTTATACTCTGGAAGCACAAGCACATCCTTTACATCTTCAGGAAAGCCTGCCTTTTCTATTAACCCGTCAATATACTTGGATTGGTCCTCATTATTCAGATAATCTACTGCCTTATTATAGGCAGTATAAAACAGCTTTATTTCCTCTAGCTTTCCCTCTGTTGCCTTTGTTGTAAATAAAAGTACACCTGGGTTTATTCCAAGCTTATCTGAACTGTTTAAACGCACAGCTCCATTTTTCATAGCAGCTGATGCAAGTGGCTCTGGAAGTGTTGCAGCAGCTACCTTGCCATTTTGTAGCATTTCAAGTCTTACAGGCATTTGAGGTATAGCCACCTTTTCAACCTCCTCTGCATTAAGCTTGCCTTCCTTAATCATCATGTCTGTAGCATACTCTATGATTGTGTTTTCTGAAATAGCGATTTGGTTTCCCTTTAATTTTTCAAAGCTGTCTATTCCCTTATCTCCATTTACTAGAAGCTTGTAGCTTCCATCTGTTTTGGAGGTCATCTTAACATCAAAGCCCCCCTCTGCAGCAAATGCAGCAGCAAGCATGTCAGAAATTGCTCCATCTATGTTTCCACTTTGAAGTGCACTATCCCTGTCCTTTGCACTTTTAAAGGTTTCTATAACAATCTTTGCCCCTGATTCCTTAAAATACCCATTTTGCTCTGCAATTATAAGTGGTATTGAGTCAAGGTCTGGAAGCACACCTATTTTAAGCTCTTGAAGTTCCTTTTTTTCATCTGTGCTGTTTGTGTTGTTTGTGTTGTTTGTGCTTTTTCCACAAGCTGTAGTGGAAAGAAGCATTATTGCTGTTAAAATAATACATACGAATCTTTTCAAATGTCATTCCCCCATTTTAAATATAAATTATTTTCTATTCCAAGTCCTGAAAGGACTCTTCCTACTACAAAGTTTATAATATCCTCTAATGTTTTTGGTCTATTGTAAAAGCCAGGCATAGCAGCCATCATGGTTACTCCAAGCTGGCTAAGTGTAAGCATATTTTTAAGATGTATTGGACTTATTGGGGTTTCCCTTGGAACAATTATAAGCCTTCGACCCTCTTTAATACACACATCTGCAGCTCTGCCTAAAAGGTTTTTAGATACTCCATTTGCAATTTCTCCAAGTGCAGACATGGAGCATG
>JARDZI010000196.1 GCA_029240935.1 Clostridiales bacterium | reverse complement strand
AAGTCTTTCAAATCTTTCCTTCCCATCCTTTTCTGCCTTTAGCTTCATGTTATTCATTATTTCTTCAGCCTTATTTTTTGCCTTGCCTATAACATCCTCAGCCTTAGCTCGAGCCTCACTATTAACCTGCTTAGCTCTTTCTTCATTATCCCTAATTATTCTATTAGTGAGATTCTCAATGACCGCCATTTACGCCACTCCCTTATACCGCAATATTAACTATCATAAGGATTGATGTAATAAGTGCAATAACTGCATAGGTTTCAACCATAACAGCATAAATAACACCACCGAAAAACCTTTCAGGTCTCTTTGCAAGTATTTGAAGACCTGCAACAGCTGTTTTTGCTTGGAATGTTGCTGATTTATACTGAACTATTGCTGATGGAAGAGCTGCGCAGAAGAATAAAAATCCCTGGCCAAGCGTTAATGGTGCTATATTACCTGATAGAACTCCTATCCTCTGAAGAAGAATAAGTCCTGTAATAAATCCGTAGAATCCCTGTGTACCAGGAAGAACCTGTAGAATAAGTGATTTACCGAACTTTTCAGGTTCCTCTGTAACAAGTCCAGCTGCTGCCTCTCCAACCATTCCAACTCCTTTAGCTGAACCAATTCCACCCATTAAAGCTGCAAGTGCTGCTCCAAATACTGCAAGTATTGGTCCTCCAAAATTTCTTAAAAAATCAAGAAAATTAGTAAATTCCATATTAACTTCCTCCTTAATTAGCTTTTTTTACGTTTATAAATTTAGTGCTTATTTTCAAAGGTGTGTATGGTTTTCCTCCACCTTCATAAAACTTTCCAAAAAACTCCAGGTACTGTAATCTGCATGTATGAACAAATGCTCCAAGGAGTCCTATTAGAAAATTAAAACCATGTCCTACAATAAATATCAGTGGACCTGCTATAAAAAGTGCTGGTCCCTTGACTAGCCCGATTAGTATGTTAAAAGACCATCCTATAAGGCTTGATGCAAGTCCTAATGCTAATAGTCTCGAATATGAAAGAACATCTCCTAAATAGCCTGTTATTCCATATAATCCATATACTCCTCCGAAAAACTTTCCTACAATACCTTTATTGCTTCTACCTTGAGTTGCAACTATCCCTACTGCTCCAACAATTGAAAGTATCTTTCCAATGTTTCCAGGAACCAAGAAGATCATTATTAAGCCTATAATCAAACAATACCAAAACAAGACATCGTATAGTACATCCATATACTTGCCATCCCTAATTAGCATATATGCCTTTACTCCAAGTCCAGCAAATAAATGTACAAGACCAAATACCATTGACCATATGAGTACATCCATAGGATTGTTAACTGGGTCAGTCCAGATTGGTGTAAGCTTAATTATTCCTCCAAAAAAACCTCCAAACATAAAACCAAAGAAAATAGTTGGAATACTACAATATGAAAGAAGCTTAACCATTTTTCTGGTACCAGAATCTAATTCTACTTTCATTAAAGCAAATAATGAAACAGCAAGCATTACCAGCCCATATCCTATATCTGCCATCATCATCCCAAAAAAGAACATGAAAAATGGGGCAATTACTAATGAAGGGTCTATCTCATTTTGCTTAGGCAGGCTATACAATGATGTTATTGCTTCAAATGGCTCTGCAAAAGCATTGTTTTTCAAGGCTATAGGATATTCCTCCTCATCCTCAGGTTCCTCAATTAGAACATAAATATCCTCAAAACCTTTTTCAAGCATTGATTGAATTTCATCTGCTCTGTCTTTCATAACCCAACCCTGCAGAATAAATGTTTTATCGGTTTTTAAGAGGCTTGATACTGATCTTTCCTTTTCCAGCTTCACTGAGTAAAAATCATATACTCTTTCTATATCATCAATGCTTTCTGACAGGCTGTTAGCTTTTTCATTTAACTTTTCAACCTCATCCTCAAGCTTAATGCCCTTTTCTTTAAGCACTTTTACCCTTTCTTTTGGTAATATGCTTAAATCCAATGTTGTTCTGGAAAAACCATACTTCTTAAGTATTTCTGAAACACCATTTGAGTCATCAGTATTGCAAAGTAGCAGTATGTTTATATCCTGTTGCTTTTCTGATATTTTTTCGATGTACACATCTTTAAATTCATTTTGTAAATCTTCATAAAGGTTGGATTCATATCTACTATTCAGGAATCCAAGAAAATAGGATACCTTCTTCATTTCTTCAAGCTGGTCTGTAGTCACATCTAAATTAGCCCACCCTGTATATTGCTCAATCAACGAAGCTATCTTGTTTTTTTCACCTTTATTCAAACCTATTCCTTCCTCAACATCCTTGCAGCCAGAATAGATTTTTTTCCAGTCAATTTTTTCCCCTAGAGCATCAAATTCGTTTTTTGACATAACTTCCTTCTTAGAAAGAAGTCCACCCCTTTTAGGACTATGATTCTTTAAAAATTCATATGTAATTTTCACTTGATTGAATTCCATTTCTATGTCTGAAATCACATTTCCCTCTTTAAATAAATCTGTTCCTTCAAAGTCCATTTCTTCCTGACTTAAATCCACTATGTGAATTGATTCATGGTTTTGAATTAAGTTTAAAACATCGTCCCTAAGGCTTTGAGGAGCAGCCAGGGTGATTTTATTCATTTTAACTATTGCCATGGCTATTCACTATCCTCTCAATAACCATATTTACAGCACTGTTCATCAGCTCTGTCGGTACATTGGCAAGCTTGTTTCTTAAGCCTTGACTTGCTTGAATTATAGGCTCTGAAGCTTCCCTTGCTTCCAGTTCATATTTAGAAATAGTGTTTTTGTAGTATTCATCTGCCTTTTGCTCTGCACTGTCAATAATAGATTCAGCCTCATTCTTTGATTTTTTTAGAATCTCTGAAGCTTCTGACTGGGCTTTTTTTACTATTTCTTCACCCTCCTTCTCAGTATCTGTTATCTTTTTAACTACATCAAATGCCAAAATATCACCACCTCTGCTTAAAGAATTGAGTGTAATGGTATACTTGTATAATTATACAGTATTTTAACTAAAATTGTAACACAATTTAACAATAAAAGAACGAAATAATATTCTTTTATCCAATTGTCATAATATTTTTAAATTTTCAAATAAAATTATGAATTATATATAACAAAATTTTGAATTCTGCAAATCAAATATGACAATACTATCACTTTTTTCAATATTATAATTATTGCCACACAATTTAACCTTTGTTTTTACCTGAACATATACTATTTTTTTGGGATTTACTTCACCTAGCATTTCCTTAACTTGATTCCAAGACTCATTTACCCTTATCTTTATTTCATCTGTGTATTCTCCTTTTAAAAAATCAGGCAGCCAGGATTTTTTTGTACCAATAATGAAGTCATGTAGTAATAAATCCTTAATAATATCAACATCATATTTATCCTTCAAATAGTCATACAAAAACTTAAATCTATCCTTAAGGTCATAATGTTTTACAAAGAACCCCCCACCTATTAAATATTCAGTAAATTCCATAAAAAAGTCAAATGTGGAGTTAACCAGTTTTAGTATGTACTTCATAGTAATTTTATAAATACCACTATTATAATAACTCTCAAAAGCCTCCTCAAGCTTTAAAAGTCTAGTCATTTCTGATATGGACATATCCCGAGTATACAATACCTGATATGGTGTAAAGCTTATGTGATGTATGTCATATTTTGACCTTTGTGAATATATTGGAGAACCCTTAAGAACCTTTAAAAATCCAAGCTGCAGTACATCTGGTTCTATTTTCATGCACATGTCAAAGGATCTTCTATAGGATGCCATGTTTTCACCAGGTAATCCTGCTATTAGGTCAAGATGGCAGTGAATATTGTCACCTGCAATTAAACTCATAACGTTATTTTTAACCTTATTGAAGTCCATTATTCTATTAATATTTTTTAAGATTTCCGGATTGGTGGTCTGAACACCTATTTCAAATTGAAATAATCCCTTTGGTGCAGATTTTAAAAGGTTTATCTCCTCAGCATCCAGTAAATCACCTGCAATCTCAAAATGAAAAAGAGTGTTTTTACTATTAAAAATCAAAAACTTCCATATTTCCATTGCTATTTTTTTATTAGCATTAAATGTTCTGTCAACAAATTTAACAAGTTTAACATTCTTATCTATAAAATATTTTAGTTCCATTTTGATTCTTTCAATATTAAAGTGCCTTATACCCCTTAAAGTAGATGAAAGACAATAGCTGCAATTAAAGGGACATCCTCTAGAAGCCTCATAATAAATTATCCTGTCTGGTATCTCATCTGCATAGGGGAAAGGAATAATATTTAAATCCTCTATTACCTTACACTGCCCATTACTTATAACTTCCCCATCTTTTCTATAAACCAATCCATCTATTTGATATAACCCATTTAAATCATTGTTTATTGCATCAAGCAGCGACCTAAAGGGAACTTCTCCCTCACCAGTAATTATGTAATCTATGTAACTATAGTTCCCAAGTACAATATCAGCATCATATGAAACCTCAGGACCTCCAAGAATTATTCGAACCTCTGGCTTTGCTTCCTTTATAACACTGCAAAGCTTAAGGGTAGACTCCATGTTCCATATATAACAGGAAAATCCTATGATATCAGGATTTTTTTCAATTAGCTTTAAAGCATTATCCAACAGGTTTTCGTTTATAGTTGACTCATATATTTCAATATCATATTCTTTGCAGTAAGCTTTTATATATCTTAATGCCAAACTTGAATGTACATACTTTGAATTCAATACTGCTAAAATTGTGTTCATACTTTTTATTTCCTTTCCTTTGTATTTACAGCTTCTATATAATATACATTGTCTTTTATACTACTGCTTTGTATTATAAAACCGTTTCTTTGTAAAGCCTTCATTACGCTCTCAAAGTTAGTTCTAAAGGGATTAAAAACAATCTTATATTTTACCTTTCTAATGTCTCCCTCTGAGATCAATACCTTTAAATCATAAGTTATTGATGGCTTTGCACCTAATCCATATGCATCCCATATAATTACTTTGCCCTCTTTTTTTAGTACTCTTTTTAATTCCCTTAGAATTTTAACAAGTCTGAATTTACTTCCAATTGTATTGAGAGAAAAAAATGCAATTGCATAATCATAAAACTCTTCTTCGCATGGTATAAATTTTTTATTCCAGGATATAAAATCCTTATTGCCTATATTCTCAGTTTTCATCAATGCGATTGAAGCAATTTCTGACACAATAGTATTTCCCTTTACTGCAACATCAATAACATTACCCTTTATATTTAAATCCTTCATATTGATAACTGCGCTTTTTCTCATATTTACCACCCCATTATGGTTAATATTCTTTCAAGAACACAGAAATCCTTCCATTTTCTTCAACTACTTTTTAACCTTCTTTTTTCTTTCAACTGAAAACCCAAATTTGCCAAGGGGCTTTGAAGGAACATAATATTGACCATGGTTATAGCATATAAGTTCAGCCTTATCAAGGTGGAGCTTCCCGCCCTTATCAATAAGACTCTCCTCCACATCAACTGATAAAACATCTCCTATGAACATATGATGGCTTCCTAATTCAATTATATCCTTCACCCTGCACTCAATCGAAAGTGGAGCCTCCTTAATTATTGAAACATCAACCTTGGACCCCTTTTCCTTATTTAGTTTTAAATATTCAAATTTATCAACATCCCTGCCTGACCGTACTCCACAAAAGTCTGCTGCAAATGCTAGGTTCTTGTTGGGTATATTTATTATAAATTCTCCAGAATTCTTAATAAGACTGTATGAAAATCTTTCTGGTCTTATAGATATGGATACCATTGGAGGATTTGTGCATATTGTACCTGCCCATGATACAGTCATTATATTTTCAATATCTTTATACTTACTGCTTACCATAACTGCAGGCACTGGATAAAGCATGGTGCCTGGCTTCCATATTACTTTTGACATGTTAATCACCTCATGGACATTATATACATAAAGGCAAAAAAATAAAAGCTACAATATGCAGCTTTTGGTTTTTGTTACTATTCCTATTATTTTATTTCTTCCCTTGCTTCCTTTGTATCATTATAAAAGTTCATCAATAATCCTGCTGTTGTTTTTTGAGCTAATATTAATATCTCCGCAGTTATATCATGAAACCTTACATTAAGCTTCTCTTCAAGCTTATGTCTTTTATATACCTTTAAAGCCTTTGTACTATTGTAATGTATATATTCCGTAGGTGAAGCTAGATATATGCCTCCATCAGTGGTTTTAAAAGACTCATACTCTAAATACATCTTTTTAACCCAATTTTCATATTTTTTATGCTGTCCAAGAAGTCTTATATTAACATGCTGAGGCACTGTCATATCTTGAATCAGATGACACGCAGCGCCAAGATAAAACATAGCAGCCCTCATATCCCCTGAGGAATATAAATTAATTGCGTTTGTGTAATAGAGCATATATTCCTTATAGGCATTACTTCTTCCATAGAGCCCTCTATCCAACTCAGGATTATAAAAATGATTACTGCTCTTTAGATCCTGATCAGCCCATACTGCTCCAGTATTTATATCCTTAATATACGCACGAAATAAATTGTATGCTCTTATGTGATTGTCATTTTTTAATATACTAATTGCTTGTTCATTAATATATTTATGCACCTTACATTCTGTTTTCATTATTCTTTTCTTTATTGGATTAACAGCTCTAAATAGCTTTGTAATCACTGTAGAATAAGATCTTTCAAATATGCCCATATAATCATCCCCATAAAAAATACTATACATTATTTTAAGCATATTATAAAGTATTATTCTAAATTAAATTTTGTTAACTTTTTTTGTGTTATTTTTAC
>JARDZI010000195.1 GCA_029240935.1 Clostridiales bacterium | reverse complement strand
ATATACACTTCGTTCATATCAGCTATTTTAATTTCATTTAATAAAATAGGTTCATTATAGCCATATGTCTTTTCAAGTTCTTGTATCAATTCCATATCCTTCACCTACCTTCACCTCCAATATACTTTATTAGAATTAGTTTGTCAATATTTGTGACAACTGTACTAATATCAGTATATGTAGACAATGTGAATTTATACTAAAAGCCTTTACTAAAAATAATGCATATTAATGTTGAAGAAGCTTAATCGGTATTATCTGTAAGCTCCGCTTTCAAATCCAACAATATCTTGTTAAACCTCACCTTTATATGAGCTGTTAAACAATCCCTTAACGTCTTTATTAAGACTTAATATTGTATCCCGCTCAACTGCAAAGCCCTCTTCATTCCAGAAGTCACCGAAGTTGAGGTTTTCATCTACAGCGCAGGATTTTTGGGGTCTACTACGTGGGGGCGGTATCATAAAGACAAATATTTGTGTACATCTTTCTCCAGCGCTCGTATGTATACCAGGAAAACAAACAAACTATCATCCATACTTACAGTTTGATGATAGTTTATTAGTGGGGAAGATTTGTATCTAATTTATCTATTTATCGTATTGCTAATAACCCTAGTTTATCTATCCAATACTACTCATTGGATGTTTTTATTTGCTTAATTATCTCATGTGTTATGTCTTTTGAAATCTAATTCTCAGTTACATAAGGATTGATAATAATTGAACCAATCCATCTTTATCACGCCTGGCACTTTTTAAAAACTTCGACCTCGTGAAAGCATTAATATGCGGTCAGTTGCCACCTGTGACACTGCTTCTCGTGCTAGTTTTATATGTACTTTCGGATCATATTTTTCAGGACTATTGATAACTGAATCCCGCAGGGCTTTTGTGAAAGCCACCCTAAGGTCAGTTGCATAATTAACTTTACTAACTCCTAACTCAATACATTTCTGGACTATATCATCCGGCACCCCCGAGGTACCATGTAGGACAATTGCCTTGTCAGTATTATTTCTAATCTGGCTCAACCGATTAAAATCTAGTTTAGGTTCTCCTTTATAAAAACCATGCATAGTTCCTATTGCAACAGCGAGAGCATCACAACCACTCTCATTTACAAACCTTGCTACAACGGAAGGATCTGTCATGCCGGATTCATCAATTTCCAATTCATCTTCTTTACCGCCAATACTCCCAAGCTCGGCTTCAACAGAAACGCCAAGTAGATGAGCAATAGATGTAACACGGCTAGTCAAATCAATGTTATCAATTAAAGAAAGTTGAGATCCATCAATCATTACTGAAGAATATCTTCCCTGAATTGCTTTGACTGCAAGTTCAAAACTTGAACCATGATCAAGATGCAAAGCAACAGGTGATTTAATTCTTTCCTCTTCCATTGTTGCCTTAACCATTCCATAAAAATTCCCAATTCCTGCATACTTAATACTTGAAGGTGTTGTTTGGATAATGACGGGTGCCCCTGTTTTTTTCGCTGCCCCTATAACCCCTTGAATAGTCTCCAGATTCTCTACATTGAATGCTGCTACGCCATATCCTTTTTCAGTTGCTTGGCTAAGCATATCTATAATGTTAACTAATGGCAAATTACCCCTCCTTTCATCCCTTGCTTTAAAAGTTCTTAATTTAGGTGGAACGTGAATAAATTCTTACATTGTGATTCTGTAAACAGCCCCTTTTTACAAAGACCTGACTCGAGGTTGTTTATAGGAGCATAATGTTATAGAATTTACACGTTAAAAATATTAACCGATATCAGCACTGTCATTTGTAGCTGCAAGGTAACCATCGATACAGTTAACCACCCTATCCTTTAGCAAGTGTTCAGTATCTTTTTTTAGGCTGCCTGAGAGAATTTTAGTATACTGTATAGGCATAAACTGACTTATCAAAGTTAATGGAATATCCACAGACCTTAAGTTATTTATTAGCCTATCAATCGCCTTTGCTACTCTCTTGCTTGGCATATAGTATCTGCATCTATCTGAAAAGCTGTATTTACGGGCCATCTTCAGTTTACTATTATCACCATGGTAATGCGTTTCCCAATTTTGGGGATAAGTCAGCATTTCATCTTCCAATACTTGTTTAAATTCTGAGAGTAAAACATCCTCTTTATCTCTGAACAACTCTTCCTCAATGTAGTTTAATGCAAATAATCCCTCACGTAAAGCAAAAGTTAATGCAGGTCCTACCTTTAGTATGGCGATACCATCCTCAACCATTTCCTTTAGGGCTTTAGGTGTTTGATAATCTGTTGAATGACCCTCAAATATCAAGTTAGGATAATTCTTTATTGAATCACATAGTTGTTTCGCTGCTTCACGGTTATATTCATGGATGCTATCTTCTCCGAATTCTACTCCCGGTTGCACCACTACAGCAATAACATTATCCCATGCATATTCTATACCACGACTATTAAAAGCCTTTTTAAATTCTTCAATTGTCTCATATAAATCTTCAACCCTTGTTATTTGCATTTTATCTTCCACAGCCTGGCTTCCACCTGGAATAGGCACTTCACTTCCAACAACATATACGGGATGTAAGGCATTAGCATTACTTTTTTTTATTTCGTCATAGGCTTTTTCTGCAACTTCTGCTAAAAGTGAACCTCTTTCAGCAATTGTTTTTGTATCTAAACGCTTTTCTTTGTCATCATCACCAAGATGCATGCTGGTATCAATGTGGATTTTTGTAAACCCCGACAGTACAAATAGCTTAATAAGCTCTTTTGCCTCCTCCATAGCTGCTGCTGAGTTTCTGCTTTTCCATGTGAGAGGCCCTAAGTGGTCTCCCCCAAGAATTATCTTTTCTATTGGAAATTTTATTTTATTAGCTATAGAGTATACAAAATTCTTAAAATCAGCAGGTTTCATTCCTGTATAGCCACCATATTGGTTCACTTGGTTGGCAGTTGCTTCTATAAGAATAAAGTCATTTGCTTTCAAAGCCCTTTCCAATGCAGCAGTAATTACATACTCATTCGCACTACATATAGAATAAATACCAGCAGGAATCCCTGCCTTTTGCAATTTTACAATTTCTTGCAAAGGATGTTCTTTATACATTGATGTTCTCACCATCCATCAGCAGCTTTATATTTTCAGTTCTTATTTTGCCTTCCATAGGTCCAAATGCTGCTGTATTCAATGCAGCTGCCGCCGATGCCAATTTCGCACACTCCTTTAGTTCTTTTCCTTCTAAGAGTCCGCAAAGAAATGCAGCATCGAAGCTATCACCTGCTCCTGTTGGGTCAACAGGATTGATTTTATATACCCCAAGGCTAAACTGCTCTTTCTTAGTATAAATTGTACAGCCTTCACTTCCCTGTTTTAATGCAACGATTTCAGTAACCCCATTGTTTAATACCTTCTCAACAGCTGCATCTATTGTTTCTTCACCTGTTACAAGAAGTAATTCTTCTACTCCAGGCATGAGTACAGAGCACTTATTCATTATTGGACCTATTATATCTTGTATATCCCTATCCCCAAGAAGTTCTTTTCTAATGTTAGGATCAAAGGATACTTTTGCACCTTTATCTATAAATTTTTCCATTGTTGCGATAATCTCACTATAAAACTCTTCATTGGCCATCAGTGAACACCCCATTATGTGGAAGAACCTTGGGCTTTCAATATCCAATATGTCTGGTGACTTAACCATTACTGCAGGAGTACCATCTATATGAAATATAAATTTTCTAGACCCGTCCTCAAAATATGTTACAAATGCTACCGCAGTCGACTTTCCGGGAATAGCACTTATATTGCTGCAGTCAACGCCATCTGATTTCAATCTATCAATTAAGCACTTGCCAAAGTCATCTGCGCCTACTCCCCCGATGATACCGGCGGAGTGACCTAGTCTTGCAGCTGTATCTATAAATATAGCCGGCGCTCCACTAGGATAGGGTCCTAGAAATTCTGCTGCTTGGAATAATTCCACACCAGGTTTGGCTCTCATTATCTCAACAAGAATTTCTCCCATTGTCCAAATCTCACTCACTATAACCACCTCAGCTAACTAATAATCTCTATTCAACATCGATTATAATCTTCATGCTTTTATCCTTATTGCTCTCGATATACTTGTATGCCTCTCCTATTGCTTTCAAGCTGAAATGTTCAGACAGCAATGGAGTAACATTGATTTTTCCAGAGTGTATCATATCCATAGCCAAACGGAAGTCTTTTTCAACATACATCAACGAGCCGATTAGCCTAATCTCTTTATCTTGTACAAGTCCAAAATTGACGTTTGGTTTTTTGCCAAAAACTCCTACAATTATAATATCAGAACCTTTTCTTGAAAGCTGTATTGCCTGTTCTACAGAAGACTCAATGCCTACACATTCTATGATTCCATCTGCACCATCTTTGCCAAAGTGCCTTAGGATCATCTCACCCAGATTTTCAGTGGCTGGATTTACAGTAAAATCTATACCGCATTCCTTTGCGATATTTAGCCTGTATTCACTCAAGTCTGATATCATTACACTCTTTGCACCTAGTGCCTTAGCAGCTTGTGCAGTAAGGTTTCCTATGGTTCCGGCACCGATTATTAGAATATTCTTCCCTTCAACATTGCCCAGCTTACCTGCTGCATGCACTCCAACTGCTGCTGGTTCAATTATCGCACCTTCGTCATAACTCATGCCTTCATGAAGTTTTACCAGGAGCTTTGCTTCTACTTTAAAATATTCCTGTGCAGCTCCCTCTACCTGGCAGCCAATTACTTTTAGGCTGTTACATATATGGTAGCTGCCATGGGTACATTGATAGCACTCTCCACAAAATAGTTGTGGCATTGCCGTTACATTGTCACCCAGCTTATACCCACTTACTTTTTCACCCAATTCAACAATTTCACCGGAGAACTCATGTCCCTGAACTATTGGACAAGATATAAATGGGTGTTTGCCATAGTAAGCATGTATATCAGAACCACATATCCCTACCCTTTTAACCTTAATAATTACCTCATCTTTACCTACGCTCGGCTTTTCAACCTCTTTGATTACTAACTTCTCCGGTTTTTCAAGTAATACTTGTATCATTTAACAAATCCTCCTAAACTTTTTTAGTTGAGCACTCTATCATAGCTAGAATCAGTATTGACAGAGTGCTCATTTCTATCAATTACCTATACTTTGTACTATCAAATTATTTTATTTGTCCATTCTATGTATAAATTTCTATCCATTTTGCTATATTGTCTTTTGTAACAAAAACTCCAGATGGCATAATCCCCCCCAAATAAGTTTCAAGACTCATCCTAGTCAGTTCCAGATTGGCTTCCAGTAAGGCTTTCTATAAATTTTCCAACATATTCTTACCTCACAGATTTTTTAATATGATACAAATAGCTTTAGGCAAATAAAATGATACTTGAATACTAACACCTATAATCTTCAAATTAGGGGGCAGCACTATATACAAAAGGTTTATTTAGTCCCAGGCCGGACTACCTTATTTCAAATTTTCAACTGCAGTTCTTTCAATTACCAATCCCTGAGTGTAGCGTTTCATAAATTCATTAAAACCGGCAACATCGGATGGATCAGGTGCAATAGATTTTCCCTGTTTTCCTGCAAAAACCTTTTGCTTTAAGAAGTCCTCCAATGACTCATTTTCTGTTCGATTGATCATATAGGAGGCAAGCAAGGCAATACCCCAGGCTCCACCCTCCCCAGCAGTTTCCATAATCGATACTGGAACATTAAAGGCAGCGGCCATGATTTTCTGTCCTACATCCTTGGTCTTGAAAAAACCGCCATGGCCTAAAATTTCATCTACATTAACTGATTCCTTTTCCAAAAGAATATTCAGTCCAGTTTTTAAAGCGCCTAATGATGTAAATAAATTAACCCTCATAAAGTTCGCCAAGTTAAAATTGCTGTTTGATGAGCGTACAAACATAGGACGGCCTTCTTCAAAATGAGTAACATGCTCTCCTGAAATATAACCATATGCTAATAACCCGCCACAGTCCGGGTCACCTTGAAGAGCCATGCTAAGTAAAGGTTCATAAAGTTCCGATTTGTCAATATTCATGCCCAGTGCTTTAGTAACTTCAGCAAACAAGCCTATCCAAGCATCGTTATCTGATGTACAATTGTTGGAATGTGCCATGGCTACTAGTTTGCCATCAGGCGTCGTCACCAGGTCAATCTCAGAATACGCCTTGGATAGTTCCTTTTCAAGTACGATCATTGCAAAGACGGATGTTCCAGCAGATACATTGCCAGTACGAACAGTAACGCTGTTGGTAGCCACCATGCCGGTTCCTGCATCCCCTTCAGGTGGGCAAAATGGAATACCTGACTGCAGCTGACCAGTAACATCTAAAAGCTGTGCTCCTGCTGCCGTTAGTACACCAGCTTTTTCACCGGCCACCAGAACAGTTGGAAGAATGTTTTCCAGACGCCACGAAAGATTCAGTGCGCCAATCTGTTCATTGAACTGCTCAATCATTTGCATATTAAAACTTTTAGTCCCCAAGTCAATCGGGAATACACCCGACGCTTCACCAACTCCCAGAACCTTCTGTCCTGTCAGTTTCCAATGAATATATCCTGCCAGTGTTGTCATGTACCGAATGTCTGATATATGCTCTTCCTGATTCAGAATAGCCTGATAAAGATGAGCAATGCTCCACCTTTGAGGGATAGGATAGTTAAACAGCTTAGTCAAGGTCTCAGAAGCCTGACCAGTTATGTTGTTGCGCCAGGTTCTAAAAGGGGTTAACAGCTTTTCATCCTTGTCAAAAACCATATAACCATGCATCATACCACTGAAACCAATTGATCCTGTAGTATGGATTGCTTC
>JARDZI010000493.1 GCA_029240935.1 Clostridiales bacterium | reverse complement strand
TGTTTTTTCTTATCAGATTGACTTAATATTTGTATTATGTTATCTTAAAATAAATTAGGCACAATTATATAAGTTTTTATATAAAAAACAAATGAATGGACGGTATTATTTTCTTATACCAATAAATGGAGGATTCATCATGAGCTATACAATCAAACAAGTATCTGAAAAAACTGGCCTTACTATCTACACTTTGCGTTATTATGATAAAGAAGGATTACTTCCTTTGGTGGAGAGAACTGAATCAGGTATTCGTAAATTCTCCGATAATGATATTGATTGGCTGGGGCTAATCTGCTGTTTAAAAAATTCAGGGATGTCCATTGAACACATCAAAGAATTTATGCATCTTTGCTTACAAGGAGAAGATACTGTAGAAACAAGGAAGGAAATCCTCCTTAATCAGAAGGCATATATTTTAGAGCAGATGATTCAGTTAGAAAATAGCCTGGGAACTATTAACTATAAAATAGACCATTATAAAGAGATAGGTATTTTTCATATAGATAAAAATAACAAAGGAGCAGCTTATGCTTACCATCCCCATTGAGGTTCACTCATCTATTCCCATATATGAGCAAATCTATGAATATATAAAAAATGAAATAAAAAATAGAAATTTGCCCATTCATTCCAAACTCCCCTCAACTAGAAACCTCGCTCTCCACCTTGGAATAAGTCGAAATACCGTAGATATGGCTTATGCCCAATTGGTATCAGAAGGATATATTGAGGCAGTGCCAAAAAGCGGATATTATATCACTGAAGTTGCAGATTTAACTAGCCTTTCTATACAAAGGCCTATTCAAACTAATCAAATTAAAAATAAGTGCCAAGAGTATTTGTATGACTTCTCTCCTTTTGCTATAGATATTAAAAGCTTTCCCTATAATATCTGGAGAAAGCTTCAAAAGGACTGTATGAATGATTCCAATAATGATTTATTCTTATTAGGTGATAATCAGGGTGATGCATCATTAAGGCAGGCTATTGCAATCTACCTTCACAGTTCAAGGGGTGTAAATTGTAGTTATGAACAAATTCTTGTGGGAGCCGGTGCCGATTATCTTCTTCTACTTTTAGCTCAGATTTAGATATTGTTTATGTTACACCCTCTCATCAATATCCACTCGGCGTTGTTATGCCTGTGAAGAGACGATTGGAATTACTAAAATGGGCATCACTTAAACCTGGTCGCTATATAATTGAAGATGACCATGACAGTGAATTTAGATATAAAGGGAAACCTATTCCTGCCTTACAAGGTATGGATACACTGGATAAAGTTATTTATCTGGGTACTTTCTCAAGATCCATAGCACCTGCGATCCGTGTGGGTTATATGGTATTACCAAAAGAATTATTACAACTTTATCAGACTCATGTCTCTTACTATTCTTCCACTGTTTCACGAGTAGACCAGTATATTCTCACCCGCTTTATTAATGACGGTTACTTTGAACGTCATTTAAACAGAATCCGTACCCTTTATAAAAACAAACATGATCTTGTTATTCAATCTTTAAAAGTATTTAAAGATAAAATTGCCATAGAGGGAGAAAATGCAGGACTTCATCTGGTTGTCCGATTTCCGACTATTGATTCTGAAGAAACTATATTACAAATAAGCAGAAGCCATGGGATTAGACTGTATGGCCTTAGCAGGCACTATATTATGAGTGAACATAAAAAAGAATCCCCTGCCATACTCCTTGGGTACGCCAATTTGAGTGAAGATAGTATACTAAAAGGAATAGAATTACTTTATGAGAATCTAAAGGATTTATTATAAGATTATGATTAGTTAGAATATAAGATTGAACTAGTTTTAATATAAGATTTCTCAGATTTGTGTAAGTGTTAATATAAAATTCAATGCGAAAAGGTAGTTTTACGTTTATACCTTGTAATTTATTATGTCAGATAATGAAATTTATATAAGTTTCACAAGATGTTAAATAGAACCAAATATTCATAGCTAAAGTTAACACAAGAATATTTGGTTCTATTATTTTTACTGTTTATATAATAATTCGTCCAACAAATGGAACCTATACAGTAGATAAATGAATAAAGCTGCAGTTGTATACAAATAGCGAAGACCGTCTGAGAGCCATTGTTTATATTTCGTTTAAGATTCAGTAAAAATGCGAGCCGCTGCGAACAATTTTGATCGTACAAGGCTTAATAAGAAATATATTGCTTGAAGGAAAGGCAAGTCAGACGTATACAAATGTAACTTTATTCATTCACAATATAAATCATTCTATCGTCTGTAGTTATAATTACAATTTATAAGCCATATTTTTTAAAATACGCTCTACCATAATCAATATCCTTATTCATCTGTTCCTTTAACTCGTCCAGAGAACTAAATTTTTCTTCTCCTCTTTCCATAGAATATAAAGCAACTGAAACAAAGGAATTATATAAATCATTGTCATAATCAAATATATAGGTCTCCACTCTTTTTTCGGGTGTTTCACCAACAGTAGGATTGAAGCCGATGTTTGTAAGCCCAGGGAATTTTTCGCCATTGATGGTGGTGACAGAAGCA
>JARDZI010000194.1 GCA_029240935.1 Clostridiales bacterium | reverse complement strand
CTTTATTAGTAACGTCCACACCTTCGGTTACATAACCGGTTACCCTCTGGAATGAATCGGATGATCCATCAATGTCGATTCTTATATCTTCAATTATATTACTGATTTCTGATGCTGCAGTGTTAGATTGTTCAGCAAGCTTACGAACCTCAGCTGCTACTACTGCAAAGCCCCTTCCCTGTTCTCCTGCACGTGCTGCTTCAATTGCTGCATTCAATGCAAGGAGATTAGTCTGGCTTGCTATACTAGTAATTACAGAAATAATATCCCCAATATGTCCTGATTTATCAGATAAAATATTAATCTTATTTGAAGTTTCTATAGAAGTTTTTTGAATTTCATACATGGTTTCAACTACCATCTTTACGGCATTTCCTGCTTCTAATGAAATGTCAGTAGAAAGTATTGCATTCTTGTTAGCATCATGTGCATAGTCAGATATACTTGATATCATTTCTGTTATTTCCATTGAGTTGTGAACTGTTTTATCAGCAATTATTTGCTGTTCGTTGTTCTGTTTTACAATATTAAGGGTATTTTCAACAATGTTTTCTGCTGCCCTGCCACTATCTATAGTTCCTGCCTTCATAGTTTCTAGTGCATTGTTTAATTGAATACAGTTTTCCAATACTCCTGCTAAACGTTTTTTTGTATCACTGTCCTCTAAAAAGCTGTTATTTTCTGAAAAGCTTGAACTTTTGTTAATACTATCACTCTTTTTCTCAAAAATGTATAGTCCTGCAAATGTTAGCAAAGAATTCATTATCCCTACTAGTAATAATGAGTAAATGCCTTTTAGCCCTGAGAAAGCTGATACTACAATTGCCAAAACAAATGATGTCACAAAAATAATTATTTTCTTCATATGTAAATCTCCTTTGTTTGAACTAATAAAACCATATTACACTCCAGGGCAGATTTCTAGTTTCAATTAAAACATAGCTAATATAGAAATCCACCCTGAAATTAATATCTTTTAGTTCATAATTACTTATTTTATCCTAATATTTTCTATTATTAATAACATTTTGGTTCATCTATTTCTTTTCCTGCAACATATCTGACCTTTATGTTTCTATCATCACCTGTATAGATAAACTTTTGTAATCTTTCTGCTAAGGATAGGTCTTTAAAAATTGTTAGACTACTGTCATCCACCACAAGTGCGTCAAACTCATATCCTTCCTCAAAGCTACCAACCTTTCCGAAAAATGCTCCTCCACCCTTTGTTGCAAGATAGAATAGTTCACTGGTATTAAGTGGTTTATCAACCCTATAGGTTTCAACCCATTTGATATTTGAAGCCTGTGCGCTGTTTACTATAACCTTTGTCATAGATAAAGTATGCCCTCCTCCAACATCACTTGCAAGTCCTACAGGAACGCCTCTAGTAATCAGCCTTCTAACTGGAGCAATACCGCTTGACAAATTAAAGTTTGAAGTAGGACTATGTGCAACAAAAACCTTTTTTCTTGCCATAAGCTCGATTTCATTCTCATCGACTAATACACAATGTGCCATTATAGTAGGAACTTCACCAAACAATCCCATACAATCATATACACTTGCATAGTTTTTACATTCAGGATGTAATTCCTTTACAAAATTAATTTCCCCAGCATTTTCGCTTAAGTGGGATTGTACAGGTACATTATACTTTTTAGCTAAATATCCAAGGCCTTTCATAAGTTCAGGACAGCAGGATACAACAAATCTTGGCGTAATTATTGGCTTTACTCTTTCATATTTACTTCCATATTCCTTTAAAATCTCTTCAGTATCTATTAGTGATTCCTCACATTTTTCTGTTAGCTCTTTAGGAGAATTTCTGTCCATGTTAACTTTTCCTATATATGCACCAAGTCCTGACTCATCAAAAATATCCATTAAAAGTTTAGTTGAGTTTTTATGAATTGTAGCAAAAACACACGCTCTAGTGGTTCCAAATTTCCATAAATCTTTGACAAATGAAGAGTATACTTTTCTTGAATAATCCATATCAAAATATTTAGCTTCCTCAGGGAAGGTATATGCTTCAAGCCATGGCATAAGTTCCTTATCAAGACCTAATCCCAAATTTGCATACTGTGGTGCATGCACATGAATATCAACAAATCCAGGTATTATAATTTTATCCTCATAATCAATAACTTTAATGTTACTAAACTCTTTAGGAAGTTCTTCAAAAGTCCCTTTAACGAGCTTTCCTTCAACTACAACATATCCCTTTTCTAATATCTCGTACTTACCAAACTCCTTTGCAAAAATAATATTTCCCTTTAAAGCATATAAATTTTCCATTAAAAAGCCCTCCCTTAACCTCAAAAAAACTAAAAAAGTTCAAAAGCCCTTAACTTTATTATATATGTTTTGACAAAAAAAGTACATAAATTTACTGTATTAAACAGGTTTCCATTCTAAATATAACCATTAGAAATATGGAAACCTGTTTATGCAAATGACAAATATTCTATTCTATGTCCCTAGGTACATTTCCTGTTGATTTTCCAGGTTTTGGCTTACGGTAAAAAGTGTTTTCTAGAGGTAAACTGTATCTGAATATCCCATCTTTTTTATAGTAAGCATTTTGGCAAGCTGGTGCACCCATAACCACAACAATTTCGCCAATACCCTTTGCACCATATGCGATGCTAGATTCATTTTTCTCAATTAGATGAACCTCAACAGGTGGCATTTGAGGTGCTTTAAATAGACCTAATGTACCAAGCTTTGCTTGTGGAATACCATCCTTTAGAGGAAAATCTTCTGTCAGGGCATATCCTAATCCCATGGCTACCCCTCCCTCAACCTGACCTGTTGCGGAAAGTGGATTTATGGCTCTTCCAATATCATGTGCTGCAATAACCTTTTCTACTTTTCCATCCCTATCAATAACAAAAAGCTGTGTAGCATATCCATAGGCAACGTGGCTAACAGGGTTTAGTTTTGATGAACCAATTGGGTCAGTTTTAAAATCAAATTCTCCGATGTATTCCTTACCCTCTAAATCCTCTAATGTAAAACCACTTTCCAAGTCAGCCAATAATTGCATGGATGATTGACGTGCAGCCTCCCCTGCAAAAACTGTTTGCCTGGAAGCCGTTGTTGTACCAGAGTCAGGGGTATATTTTGTGTCAGGATGCTCCACAACAATTTGTTCTGGTCTAAGTCCTGTTGTTTCACATATCATTTGCATGAGCACAGTTTGAACTCCTTGGCCAATTGCGCCAGCAGAAGATCTAGTATGAACTTTCCCCTGGATTATTTTTAAGTTGCAGCGTCCAATATCTGGAACACCTACTCCAACGCCAGCATTCTTCATAGCAGAAGCAATTCCTACATAGTAATTTGGATCTGCTTCATATTTTTCAAAATCAGCCTTCACCGCTTCCAAGGTTTCTACCATTGCAGTGCCTTCATCTGCAATCTGTCCATTAGGTAATGAATGTCCTGGTCTAATTGCATTTTTATAACGGAATTCCCATCCAGAAAAGCCAGCTTTTTCTGCAAGCTGATTTATCAAACATTCTACAGCTGCACAGGATTGTGTTACTCCAAAGCCACGAAATGCACCAGCTGGTGGATTGTTAGTATAATATGCATTTCCCTCAATATCCACATTTTGATAGTTATATGGGCCACCTGCATGAGTACAAGCTCTTTGAAGCACTGGACCACCTAATGATGCATATGCACCAGTATCTGATGTAAGTCTCGCTTTCATACCTTGCAATATACCATTTTCATCGCAACCAATTTTACAATATATATCCATTGCATGACGTTTCGGGTGATAGTTAATGCTTTCCTGCCTGCTAAAGGATACCTTTACTGGTCTCTTTATCAAATATGCACAAAGTGCGGCCTGATGCTGCACACTCATATCTTCCTTACCACCAAATCCTCCTCCAACAACAGCACTTTGAATTCTAACCTTTTCCAGAGGAAGTCCAAGATAAACACTAATTTCATGGTATTCATCATAAATACCCTGTCCTCCTGTAATAACCTTGACACCATCTCCATCAGGTAAGCCAATTGCAGTTTCAGGCTCCATAAAAGCATGTTCAGTTGGTGGTAAATGGAAGGTCCCCTCTACTACATATTTAGAATTTGCTATTGCAGCTTCAGCATTTCCTCTTTTTACTTCTTCATGATCAAACACATTGTTTTTAGGAATTATAAACTTTCCAAATTGCATAAAACCTTCTCCATGTACTTGATGAGCCCCGGTTGCAGCAGCTTCTTCAGGAGTTTTGATTGGTTCTAATACCTCATATTCTACTTCCACAGCTTTTACGGCTGCCATTGCTTGATCCCTCGTTTCAGCTACAACCATTGCAAGAGTATCACCACAAAACTTTGTTTGCTCTCCTATATCAATCATCCCTGGCCAATCTTGAGCTAAGTGACCAATATATCTTTTCCCTGGAATATCCTTAGCTGTGTAGATAGCAACAACTCCTGGCATTTCAAGAGCCTTGCTTATATCAATTGAGATAACTTTTGCCCGAGCATATTTGCTAAATACATTCTTTCCATAGAGCATACCATCAAACCTATAGTCATCTGCGTACATGGCTGTCCCCAGGGTTTTTGGAATTGCATCTACACGGCAGGTTCTTTCTCCAACCTTCCCAGTTTGTTTCAATTCAGGTACTTCAAGATTTTCTCTTAGCATCTTTGCAGCTAAAAGAATCCCATCTTCAATTTTGGCATATCCAGTGCAACGGCAAATATTAGTACGAATGGATTGTTTTATATCTTCTCTAGTAGGATTTGGATTCTGATCAATTAGGCATTTACCACATATAACCATACCTGGGATACAGAATCCACATTGTACAGCTCCAGCAGCAGCAAAGGCATATCCAAATACTTCTCTTTCTCTTTCTGTAAAACCTTCTATAGTCTGTATGTTTTTACCTTCCAATTTAGAAAGCTTTTGTATACATGCACGAGTTGTTTTTCCATCAATAATAACAGTGCAAGTTCCACAAGCACCTTCTTTGCAGCCATTCTTTACTGATGTTATTTCAAGCACTTCCCGTAGAAAATCCATCAATGTCATATCTATTTCAGATTGATAATCTTTACCGTTAACATGTACTTTAAACATTTCAAATTCCTCTCTTTCTAAAAATTAAAAAGTACCAGAAACTCTGCCACGATTACACTTATATAATCTACTTCCCTGAAAATGGCTTTCTGAATAAATACTTTCCAATTGGTTCCTTTTCAACTAATTCTCCATTATATATTACTTTATTTCCTCTTAATAAAACATGAATAGCCCTACCCTGCTGCTTAAAACCTTCATACGGATTATAGTCAACCTTTTGAGTCTGGATCTTGGCTGTAATTGTAAAGCTTTCATTGGGATCCCATACCACAATATCAGCATCACTGCCAACTGCAATAGTCCCCTTTTCAGGGAATAACCCAAATATTTTTGCTGCATTTGTAGAAGTAAGTGCTACCATTTCATTCATGTTTATTTTACCACTTAACACTCCATATGTGTAAATTAAGCCCATTCTGTTTTCAACCCCAGGTCCACCATTTGGTATTTTACTGAAATCATCTTTCCCAATATCCTTTTGACCTTTATAATTAAATGAACAATGGTCAGTTCCTATTGTATCAATTTCTCCTTGACTAAGTCCCTTCCACAATACTTCCTGATCATATTCCTTTCTTAGTGGAGGAGACATAACATATTTTGCGCCTTCAAAGCTACTGCTATCCTTTTCTCCATATCGAGAATCATTCAGCAATAAATACTGAGGGCAGGTTTCAACATATATCTCTAAACCTCTTTTTTTTCCCTCTAATATACTCATAAGTCCTAAGCTTGAGCTCAAATGTACAACATACACAGGGGTATCAGCTATTTCTGCAATCATGATTAGTCTATCAATCGCTTCCTTTTCTATTTCTGCTGGTCTAGATAATGGGTGATAATATGGGCCTCTTATATTATTCTTTCTTGCTTCCTCTATAAAAGTCTCGATAAGATCACCATTTTCACAATGGAAGGTTATTAGCCCACCAACCTCTTTGCATCTTTTTAAAGCCTTATATATTACTCCATCATCTACCTGCATGGTTTTTTTATAAGCCATATACATTTTAAATGAAGTAACCCCTGAATTAACCATGTCTTCAATTTCCTTTGAGGTTTCATCATTCCAATCTGTTATTCCCATATGGAACCCATAATCACAGTAACACTTACCCTCGGATTTTCTATGCTGCTCTTTAAGTGCAGATTTCAAAGTCGAGCCTCTATTCTGGCATCCATAATCCAGTATGGTGGTTGTTCCACCTACAACAGCAGCCCTTGTTCCACTTGAAAAGTCGTCTGCTGTAACTGTAGAACCTACATCCAAATCAAAGTGAGTATGAGTATCAATACCTCCAGGGAAAAGGTAACAGCCTTCTACAGATATAACTTCATCTCCAGGTTTTCCTATATCCCTTCCAATTGAAACAATCTTCTCACCTTCAATGCGAATATCTGAATAGTATTCATCCACTGCAGTTATGATTTTCCCACCCTTGAGTAATATACCCATTAGTAAGACTCCTTTCATATAAGGTTGATTAATAGCTCTTTTTTAAAATATAAATGTCTCCTATTAAATCATAGATAGGCTCGTTATATAATTTTAAATAAATTAATTATAACGAGCCTATCTTCTAGTATTTGGCCTTTAATTACAGTTTAGATTATAGATTCTTTGCTAAACCAGTTTTTTCATTGAACTGTTCAATAAGTTTGTCAAGCTCTGGTGCCATTGTATGAAGCTTACCCCAGTAGTTGTCATAATCATACCACTGTGCATTTAACTCACTAAGCTCATATTGTTGTTGCT
>JARDZI010000193.1 GCA_029240935.1 Clostridiales bacterium | reverse complement strand
AATATAATTGAAGATATAAGAATCGACATTGATGGATCATCCGATTCATTCCATAGGGTAACCGGTGATGTAACCGAAGGTGTGGATGTTACTAATAAAGCTGGGAGGTTACTTGACAAGATTGTTGAAACATTTAAATTGACTGCACAGCAAACACAGGAAATTCAAAGGCTTTTAGATAAAACAGCTGATAATGGACAAACAGTGCTCAGTGTAGTACAAGAGAACAAGAAAATGGTAAATGAAGCGGTTATTGCAGCAGATCAGATAGCCTCTGCTTCTGAGGAACAAAACGCATCAATTGAAGAGATTAATACTAATATAGAAGTTATAACCAAGCTATCTGAGGAAACAAAGCAAAATATAGCTTCAGTGGTAATGGATAAATTAATGTTCAATAAAGCCAAGGAGTTTATGGAAATTGTATCAAAGGATAAAAAATTTGATGTTTCCATTACAACTATGAAAAAACTAGCAGAAAAATTAGAGGTGGATGAGATAGATATCACTGATACAAACGGTGTAATTCGAAGCTCCAATTTAGAATCTGCAGTTGGACTTGACCTATATGATATACTTTTAAAATATGATCACATAGATTTGCCAAAGTATTTGTTTGTTGACAATAATCCATATTCAGTTGGTGGTTTAAGAAACAGTGCAAATACAGGAACATTATTCAAGTTCATGATGGTTCCTGATTATGAGAAAAAGATTATTTATCAAGTAGGGCTTTCCTATGAATCACTACTAAAATTATTAAACTAGAATAGACAAAGAGTCTATGTAAAACATTAAAAGAAGTATAATGTGAAGGGGCTATTCTAATGAAAAAGATAATAATTATTAGTTTTTCATTTATTATTTCTCTAATAGTTTCAATGTATTCAGGTTTGAAGGGTAATTATTTGATATTACTCTGCTTAGGAGTTAATTCAATATTAGTATTCTTAGGACTCAGTATAACAAATAAAGGGAGTACTAAAGCATTTAAGTATTCTGACCTGCAAAGAAATAGTAGCATATTTTCTGATGATATGGATTCGAAAAAACACTTGAAACATATATTTGAAAATATCATTCATTTAAATGATGCTTTAGAAAATGTAAAACTAGGGACTGAGGAAAGTGGAAAAGCTGCAGAAAATATAGTTATAAACACTCATAATATTGTTAATCAGAATAATGAACAGCAAATTATTGCAGATAAAACCTTGAATAATTCTAATGAAATTACTGAAATGATTTCAAGTGTTTCTGAATTTGCACAAAGTGCTAACAGGAATGCAGTTCAATCTACAGAGATTTCTATGAAAGCGGGAACAGCAGTAAAAAAGATTGTTGAAACTATGAATGATATTGAAAAGACATCATTGGAAGCCTCCAATAAAATTAATGTTTTATCAGACAAGTCACAGAAAATTGAAGCTATAATTTCTGTAATTACCAGCATTGCTGACCAAACAAATCTACTTGCTTTAAATGCAGCAATAGAAGCGGCACGTGCTGGTGATCAGGGAAGAGGATTCGCAGTTGTAGCAGATGAAGTACGTAAGCTTGCGGAGCAATCAAGTACTGCTGCAACAGAAATAAGCGGTATAATTCAGAATATAATGTCTGATATTGATGCTTCATCCCATTCCTTCAATAGGGTAACTGGTTATGTTTCAAATGGGGTGGATGTTACCAATATGGCAGTTAAGCTATTAGATGAGATATTGGCAACCTTTAGGCTTACAGCTAAACAAACCGATGAAATTCAAAAATTACTTGAGAAGACCTCAGAGGACGGCCAAACAGTGATTAAAATAGCTTTAAAAAATAAGGAAATGGTAAATGAAGCTGTTATATCTGCAGATCAGATTGCTTCAGCTTCTGAGGAACAGAATGCATCAATAGAGGATATTAATAGTAATATCGAAGTTATTACTAAGCTTTCTGAAGAAACAAAGCAAAACATTGCATCCTTGGTAATGGATAAAATTATGTATAATAAAGTACAGCAATTTAGAAGGACTGTTGAAGGAGATAAAGGATTTGATGGTTCTATTTCTTGTATGCAAAATATTGCAAAGGAATTAGAGGTAGACCTAATTGATATTACTGATTCAAATGGTGTTATACGCTTTGCAAACTCCAAATCAGATATTGGAATTGATGTATATGACGAGATGTTAAAATATGAGAATTTTAATCTTGAAAAGTATTTCTTTGTGGATAAGCATCCATACTCAGCAAGTGCCCTTAGAAAGGCTTCAAGCAACGAAAAGCTTTTCAAATATATGAAGGTTCCAGATTTTGAGAAAAAGATTATCTATGAGGTCGGTTTGTCATATGATTCACTGCAAAAATTATTAAATTAATGGTATATGAGAAATAGTTTAATAATAGAACTATAAAAGCAGTGCATTTATATAGTCAAGGGGGAAGTGTGATGAATAAGTTAAAAAATCATATTGAAGCTTCTATGGGAAGAGTAAAAGCAACTCTAGTTTTAAAGAATGCTTCATTAATAAATGTATTCAGTCAAACAATTGAGGAAAAGGATATTGCAATAGAGGACGGAATAATTGTTGGAGTAGGATGTTATAATGGTGTTACTGAAATTGATTGTAAGGGGCTTTTCTGTGCACCAGGCTTTATTGATGCCCATGTACATATTGAATCCTCAATGATAACTCCAGAATTATTTTCCCATATTTTAATAAAGAGAGGGGTAACAACAATAGTTGCAGATCCCCATGAGATTGCAAATGTACTAGGAGAAGATGGAATAGAATTCATGCTTGAAAATGGTGAAAAAGGAGATATAGATACTTTTTTCATGCTCCCATCCTGTGTTCCAGCAGTTGAATTTGAGGACAATGCTGGCGTTTTAAAAGCAGAAAATTTATCTAAGTTTATTAACAATTCAAAGGTGCTAGGTCTTGGAGAGGTAATGGATGTAAATGCTGTAACCTCCTGTAATGAAAATATGCTTGAAAAAATCTCAGTAGCAAGAAGTGCAAATAAACACATTGATGGTCATTGCCCAAGAGTAAATAGTAAGGAGCTAAATGCTTATTTATGTGCACATATTAAAACAGACCATGAATGTACAAACTATAAGGAAGCACTTGATAAGGTTAGTAATGGCATGTATGTAATGCTTAGAGAAGGCTCTTCAACACGGGATCTAATAAACCTGCTTCCAGCCGTAAATGCCAGTAACTATCACAGGTTTTTATTCTGTACTGATGACCGGCACATTGAGGACTTAATGGAGAATGGAAGCATTGATAATTCAATAAGGCTTGCTATCAAAGAAGGTCTTGACCCTATAAAAGCATATACAATTGCCAGCTTTAATGCTGCAAACTGCTATAATCTAAGAAATAGAGGAGCTGTAGCTCCAGGATATATTGCGGATCTTGTTGTTTTTGAAGATCTGGAAAAGTTAAGTATAAAGGAAGTAATTAAAAATGGTAATATATATAAAGAAAACAATAGCAATACAGAGATAAAGGCTAGGGCTTCAGTTAACTTAAAACCTATAACAAAGGAGGTATTCCAGGTTAAATACAAGGAGGAGTTCCTTAATGTTATAAAAGTTATACCAGGGGCTGTTGAAACCCTAAGAGTAAAAAGAAAAGCTGTAAATAGGGATGGTTTACTTGTAGGAATTGAAGGAAATGAAGAAACAGTAAATAAAATCGCTGTATTTGAAAGACATAAAAACACAGGAAAGTATTCTATTGGATTTATTGAAGGACTAGGTCTTAAAGGTGCTGCAATTGCACAAACCATAGCACATGATTCCCATAATATAATCGTAATTGGTGATAATGACAGAGATATGGAGGTTGCAGTAAACAGCATCATTAGTATTGAAGGTGGAATTGTATTTGTTTCTAATGGAGAATTAAGGTCGTCACTGTGCCTTCCTATTGGAGGACTTATGACTAATGAGAATCCTGAAGCAGTTCTTAAAAAGATTAGAAAATTAAATTCTCTTGCAAGAGAATTTGGTATAAAGGATGGAGTTGATCCATATTTAACACTTGGATTTATGTCACTGCCAGTCATACCTGATATAAAAATAACTCCAAGGGGATTATTTGACTACTCAAGCTTTAGTTTTATAGATTTATTTACTGAATAGTTGAAAAATAATCGTTTTTTATATAAGTCAAATAATAAAATGTGCTTCTAATAATCTAGATTATTAGGAGTACATTTTATTATTTCGCTTTTTTGAGAATGAATAACTACTTGTTCTTAGGGTTCTAAAATCGGAGCCTTATTTTTATATTTATATATTGTCAAGTGATTCTGAATATGATAAAATATAAGCAAATACTTAATAAATAAGCTGTTGCTTATAAAGAGGTGATTTTATGACTGAAAGGGAGAAACAGATTTTAACTATGATCCGTAAAAATCCAATGATATCACAGCAGGAAAT
Source organism: Clostridiales bacterium (assembly GCA_029240935.1). Lineage (GTDB taxonomy): Bacteria > Bacillota > Clostridia > Clostridiales > Caloramatoraceae > JARDZI01. The sequence goes on along the minus strand of JARDZI010000193.1, from coordinate 2,469 downwards.
TGCTGATAATTTAGGTATTACTCGCTCATCAACATCTGTACACATAACTAACTTAATAAAAAAGGGTTTAGTTAAGGGAAGAGGATATATAGTTGATGAGGGGAATTATGTAACTATAATTGGAGCAGCAAATATAGACATACATGGATTTACAACTGATAAGCTTATATATGAAGATTCAAATCCAGGAAATATTAAAATATCTTGTGGAGGTGTAGCAAGAAATATTGCAGAGAATCTAGCCAGAATGGATGTGTCTGTAAAGCTAATAACTGCACTTGGAGAAGATATGTATGGTAGAAAAATCACTGAGGAAAGTAAGCTTTGTGGTATAGATATAAGGGATTCACTTGTACTTAAGGACAGTATAACATCCATGTATATGTCCATAATGGATGAGGATGGAGATATGAAATTGGCGTTGTGTGATGCTGAAATAGTTGAAAAGATAAGTATTGATTTCTTAAAAAATAAGCATCATATATTAAGTAATTCTAAAATTATAGTACTGGATACGGGTTTAAAAAAGGAAGTTATAGAATATGTAATAACTACTTATAAAAATATTCCTGTTTTTCTTGATCCTGTTTCTATTAAAAGAAGCATTAAAGTAAAGAATTTGCTTGGATATTTCGATACAATAAAATTAAATAGACATGAGGCAGAATACTTATCAGATATGTCTATTATTAGTAAGGATGATTTAGTAAAAGCAGGTAATTATTTTATAAGTAAAGGTGTTAAAAATGTTTTTATTACTCTAGGCAGCGAGGGTGTATACTTTAGAAATATTAATGCATCTGAATACCTTTCCTCACCAAAGGTACATGTAATAAATGCTACTGGTGCAGGAGATTCCTTTATGGCAGGCTTAGTATATTCAAGACTAGATGAATTATCATTACATGATAGTGCAGTTTTTTCCATGGGAGCAGCTATCCTAGCCCTATCCCATGAAAACACAATAAATCCAACAATATCAATAGAAAGTATTCAAAATAAAATTAGGGAGCTGAAAATATGTTAGAAAAGTATATTAGTATTAAACCAGAGGTTAAGGAAGCACTTGAAAAGGGAACACCAATTGTGGCACTTGAATCTACAATAATATCACATGGGATGCCATACCCACTTAATGTTGAAAGTGCTAAAAACTCAGAAAGAATAGTTAGGGAAAATGGTGCAGTGCCTGCAACTATTGCAATAATTAATGGAGTAATTAAGGTGGGTCTCAATGATGAAGAGCTGGACTACATGGGAAAAACTAAGGGAATTGCAAAGGCTAGTAGGAGAGATATGGCAGCGATTGTTGCCAAGAAGCTCGATGGCGCAACAACTGTTGCTACAACCATGTTGGTTTCTGGTTTGGTTGGAATAAGGGTTTTTGCTACTGGTGGAATAGGAGGAGTACACAGAAACGCACAGGAGACCTTCGACATTTCAGCTGATTTACAGGAGCTTGCAAATACAGATGTAGCGGTTATTTGTGCTGGTGCAAAGTCTATACTTGATATTGGATTAACACTTGAATATCTTGAAACACAGGGAGTTCCAGTTTTAGGCTATAAAACTGAAGATTTTCCAAACTTTTATACAAGAAAAAGTGGCTATAAGGTTGATTACAGAATTGATTCTCCAGAAGAGGCTGCTAACATAATTAGAACGAAATGGGATTTAAACCTGAAGGGCGGAGTTGTTATAGCAAACCCAATTCCAGTTGAATATGAAATGGACTATGATTATATAACAGATTCTATAGATAAAGCACTTGATGAAGCTAAGAAGCTTGGGGTTAAGGGAAAAGAGACAACACCATTCCTATTAGCAAAGCTTCATAAGGACACAGAAGGCAAGAGCCTTGCTTCTAATATGAAGCTTGTGTATAACAATGTGGAAATAGCTTCAAAAATTGCATGTGAGTTTTATAAGGCAAAGTAGTATGTAAAAGATGATCTATTGAAAATACAAAATTCAGGACATAGTGAAGAATCTTAAAATTCTTCACTATGTCCTGAATAACATTCCCTGCCTGTAGCATGATAAACAAAAGCCTTTCTCCTTATTTTTTATGAAAACATATTCATTTGAAATGTATGTAACAATTATTTACCTATTTTATAAATTATATTTTGTCGAAGAACTAATCTTGTAAACATTATGATATAGAAATATAATGGAGATGGTAAGTATTTACATAAGGAGTGGATATGGAATGAGCAAGAAAGTTATAGCTTTTGCATTCATATTTTTATTTGTGTTTCCAAGTTTGGCATTTGCATATGATGATGACTTGTACATAAATAGTTTTTATGCAATATCTAGCTATGTTGATAGAAGTTATGGAAAAATATCTGATCAGGTTGCATTAGGATGGGGTGAAGTCAGAAGTAAGAATGAGAATATATATTTTACACAGAAGAAATATGAAGAGGATAATCCAACTGTACAGCATGATTATGGTGTTCCACA
>JARDZI010000192.1 GCA_029240935.1 Clostridiales bacterium | reverse complement strand
CTCAACGTAAAGCATATAGGCTAAAGGTATAAAAGTGTTACCTATGTCTTTACACAAAGTGTTACCTATGTTGCTCTTGACACACTGTTCGCCCCTACATTGAGAGTAGTTAAAATGTTTTAGTTAACATATAGATGACTTGTGGCCCATTCTTCCTATACTTCCTAATAAAAGATATAATTTTAAAGAACACCTCAGCCCTGTTGTAGAACATGGCTGAGGTGTTTTAAAAATTCAAATTATAAAAATTTCCTGGAATTATAAACTTCAAGTAATAGAAGGGTTCCGTATCCTCTTCTATATAAATCCATCTTTCCAGATCAAATACCAAAGTACTGTCATCAATTTTTAGCTTATCCCTTTCCTCCTCGGTTGGTACCCTTGGTACTATTACCTGTTCTACCTTTTTTATAGTAACCTTTAAATCCTTTACTAGTATTCTGGCAAGTGAACCTGTTAAATCATAGATATTTTCATATTTTTTAAAGCTCTCATCAAAATAGGATTCCTCCATAGCAATTGGAGTATTTTCCTTATATCTCATTCTTTCAAGATAAAAGCATGGTCTTGTCTTTTTCCACTTCATAGCTCCTAACATATGCTTATCAGGAATAATAGTTTTTTTATCTAGTATTTGGTTCACATGGTTAACTCCCATAGCTTCAAGTGGGTATGTAAGGCTTATTAAGGGTTCAAATCCTAGGGATGGATATTTTCTTGCAACAAATGTACCTATACCCTGTTTTTTATATAAATAACCCTCATTTACTAGTAAGGATAATGCCTCCCTTACTGTAGCACGTCCAATTCTATAGTCCTCCATAAGTTCTTTTTCGGTTGGAATCTGAGCCTCTACATCCCATATTCCTTCCTTTATCTTCTTAAGGAGTTCCTCCTTTAGCTGTATATATAAAGGTATATGTTTATTTCTATTAATCATATTAATCCCTCATTCATAAGGTATGTATTTTATTAGGGTAAATTATACTACAGGGATGCTTAAATTACAATATTACGTATATAATGAAGAGATATAAAGGTATCACTACCTTTTTATCTCTTCAATTGTTTTATTTATTCCAGATCCCTTCATTTTAAACAAGGACTTGTTTCTTATCTTCTCTTTATCTATCAAACCAACTATTTTGTCATAGTTTTCGTAGGGTGTCCTAATGGATAACCCACAGCTTAGAGTTATCTCCCTTGGTGTCGGTATTATCTGGTTTTTAATTTGGAGTGTTTTAAGTGCTGCTTCAGTTTGCATTGCAAAATTTGTACTTTCAAATGTTACTACCAAGAATTCTTCCATGTTCTTCTCCTATATTTTGATTGTGTTTGATGCACCATTTGTGCTTTCAACTATTGAATACATATTTGTAACTCCTCCAACTAGAAGCTTTTCCTTTAAGCCATAGAAGTCAAGGCAAGTTCCGCATGAAAAAATTTCAACACCAGAGCTTTCAAGAGTCTTTATACTCTCAAGTACTTCAGTACCTTCACTTGTAAGCTTAACTCCACTATTAATGAAAAACATCTTTTCTGGTTTTATATCATTCTCAGTTAGAGCATAAAGGTAACTCTTCATAAGTGCAGTACCTAGCTTGTCATCACCAGAACCAAATTTATCACTAGTAATCATTATAATCAGGTTTTTATCATTTAAATCTATAACCTTACAGGATGCTTCACCTGACTTTTTAATAGTTATATGAAATAACCCTTCTTTTTCATTCACATTATAATCAAGACCTTGATTCTTTGCAAATCTTGAAACATTTTCTCTTGCTGCAGTGTTATCTACAATAACCTCTAATTCTCCTTCTGTCATTGCTTCTAATTCCTTTTTAGTTAATATTACTGGCTTTGGACATGCTAGCCCCTTACAATCTATAATTTTCACTTTATCTACCTCCAGTTTGTTTCTAATATTAATATAACAGAAAAATCAATGTTCAATATGTTTATAGATAAAAACTATAATTTCATTATCACTTATTTAATTTATCTATATATGGCTATAGATAAATTATCTTTTGCATCCATGGAATAATAAAGTTATACATATAGAAATACTTTGCTAATTTTGAAGTTCCTATGGCAATAACAAGCTCATTACTTTGGGGCAATAATCCAAGCAATGGAGTTATTACAGCAAAGAACACAAAAATCAATACTCCTGCTTTTATTATGCCTATTGCTACTCCCCCAAGTTTATCTATGTATTTAATTGGTGTCATTTTAATAAGTTTCCTAAGGGAATCCCTAAAAATGTTTAATATAATTGTAGAAATTAAAAACAAACAAATGAAGCAAGCAATATTTATAAAAATAATTGTTAAAGTCTCTCCTATAGCTGCATCTTTAATGTTTAAAAGCTGCAATAGGCTCAATGATGCTTTATTTAATGAGCCTACTCTTTTTTCAAATAAGCCTTTTAAGCTGTTATATATGGGAGTACTATCCATTACAAACTTAGACACTAAAGGTGTGAAAATTTTTGCAATAAATAAGGATATAAATACCCCAATAATATTGAAACAGGAATATACAAATCCCTTATTCATTCCATCAATACAGGTAATTATAATCACAATAATAATTGCTATATCAAGCCAATTTAACCCCATTAGTTCACCCCTGAAAATTGTTATATAGATATATTTTATCATAGTATAAGAAAATACCTAGTGGAAAATAATTTTTGCAGCATATAGACAACTATGTGTTGTTGGGGCGAACACTGTTCGCCCCTACGTTGATGTAGCAGGAGTATGTCCCATAATCACACTATTATGCCCTAATAGTCATTTGCTGGAATAATAAACCTTTCTGTTGGATAAACTTCTTATATATACATTTATAAAAATTTATTTGGATAATTATTACATATATTTTTAAAGATTACTCACCATAATGCAGGGAGGTTTTTATATGCATCAAACCCAACCCCTACAATTTTCAATAGAAAGTTTCAAACCTAATGCTCCATACCTGCTCGCAAATGAAATTGTAAGTTTAGTAACTAATATTAGTAAACCCAAAAATATATCTGATAATTTAGAAGTAGTTGCATTATGCGTTGGAACTGATAGATCCACAGGAGATTGTTTAGGTCCTCTTGTAGGCTACAGGTTATCCAAAAATTATTCAATGACGAATATTCATGTTTTAGGTACCCTAAAGGAGCCTGTACATGCAAAAAACCTCGATGAGAAAATTAGTTATATATTTAATACTATAGAAAATCCATTTATTATTGCAATTGATGCTTCCCTTGGAAAAATGGAAAACATAGGGAAAATTAATCTATATAGTGGACCTTTATTTCCTGGTGCTGGAGTAAATAAGAATCTACAGCCGGTTGGGGATATTAGTATTACAGGGATAGTTAATATGTCAGGCTTTATGGAGTATATTGTATTACAAAATACAAGACTTTCACTTGTTATGGAAATGGCCGAAATAATTGCTCTAAGTTTATATATGTCAATTAAAAACATTAAGCGGGGAGAAAGACTTTTGATATAAAAAGCAAGATAGATGACTAAGCATAATATTATACTTGTACAATAATAAATTACATTCTAAAATTAATGACAGGCTGCCCACATCTACTTGTTATAAAGCCAAGAGCAGATGCAAAACAACCTGTCACTAATTTATGCGTTTTCCAGAAGATTATTGTGTAACCTTATACCAGATCCCTATCATTGCTTGTAATCTTGAACAATGGTGAATATAATCTATGACTTAATATGTATTGTATTTCATTTATACTTTTTCCATCAGCATCTATTAGTAATGAACCATCTAGAGTAGGTTCAATTGAATTGCTAAAATTATGGAGTCCTGTTTTTTCTTCTGAATATATATATGCATCACTAGTAACATTCTGGCTGAAATTGTATACCTCATATCCTAAATTCATTAAATCCTTTTTTAAATTTACTAATTCATCTTCAATACTTATTTTCATACTAAAACCTCCTTGAAATTAGTATTTTCAGGAGGTTTTAATACTATACTACCAAATTATCTCTTAATTCAAATATTTTATTAATGGCATTTTCTAAATCTTCAATTGTAAAGGGTTTTGATAAAACAAAATCAGGTTTATTATCTTTTTCCTTATCAATAGATCCCTCCCACCCTGTCATAGCAATAACTTGAGTTTCTGGCTTTGATTTTTTAATATACTTTATTAGTTCTATCCCATTCACATCAGGCATTGCGATATCCGTAATTACCAAATCATAGTTATAGATTTTAAGCAAATTGAATGCATCCTTACCCTTTGTACAAATTTCTATTTTGCCATCTAAAATTTTGGCTAGCATCTCCTTTACAACACTGCAAATTTCAATTTGATCATCAATAATTAATATGTTTAGATATCTCTTAGAAGTTATTTTCTCTATTTTACTTTTGTCATCCTCTTTTTCTCCTATAACTGGCAAGAATATTTTAAATTCAGTACCCTCACCTATATTACTTACAACTTCTATTTTTCCATCCATTTCTGTAATAGTTTTATATACAATACTTAATCCTAAACCGCTACCATTTTCTCCTTTTGTTGTGTAATATGGCTTAAATATTTTGTTTTTTGTTTCTTCTGTCATTCCACTACCGTTATCCTTTATGCTAATAATTGCTTGGTTTTCATTTTTGTATACATTTATTTGAATAAATCCATTATCATGAATTGCATCTATAGCATTAAATATCATATTAACAAGTGCTTCTCTGAATTCACTCTCATTTCCATATGTCAAAATAGGTAATTCACCTGAGTAATTGAAAGTAATATTCTTACCTTTGATTTGTGCTTGATTATACCATATTGGTTTAGTAATTATAATTGCTGTTTGAATACTCTCATAAATATTAAATACCTTTTTCCCCTCATCCTTTGCCTTAACAAATTCCTTAACTCTTTTCGCTATTTCTGCTCCATCAAGTGCAATTTTTTTAATAATTTCAATTTCACTCCAGCACTCAGAACAAGAATCATTAGATAATATTATTTCTGTATATCCAAGGATCGTTGTTAAGACATTATTCATATCATGGACAATTCCACTTGTTAGAGTACTGATAATTTTGGATTTTTCAAATGCTTCCATAGTTAATCCCCTAAATCTTATTAATGAAATTCTTTTATTACATATATCAAGTAATTTCATCTTTATATATTAGAGTATTCTATAAAAGCATATGTTTTCCTCTAATATTTTCCATATTTTTTAAAACAAATTAAGACATGTTACTCTTTCTATCTATGTTTATTTCTACTAAATTTCATTTATCGACAGGTTAAGGCAAAATACCTAATGTGAAATAAAAAAAGCCCTCATATCTATGAGGACATCTTCATTACTTACCATTTATAGCATTTTTTATAGCCTGTTTTTCTTCCTCGGATAAGTCGTACTTGGAAATGCCATTTTCAATTGGCTTCGCAAAAGTAGCGCATTCATTTCTTCCATATATTCCAGTTAAAATAACACCATCATTTTTTTCATCTAATAGTGCTATAGAAAAGCTTAAATCACTTCCTACATCATCAAAAGCTCTAAATCTAACTACTGAACATTTTTGTAAACTACTTTTAACTCTCATATCAATGCTTTTGAAGTTAGCATCAATTTCTTTAACTGTTTTCATTGATTCTTCAACTTTTCCTGTATAATCTACTAATAATTCCTCAATACTTTTACCATAGGAACCTTTCATCATTTTCTTATACCTTTTTTCAAGCCTATTTATTTCAACCCTGTTAATTGTTTCAATTAGAAGCAGTATAACTACTGCTATAAACAGTGCAAGGACAAAAATAGCTTCATAGTTTTTTATGGTATCTATAATTATCTCCATATGTTCATCTCCTGTATTCAGATTCAATCCTAAGCCTTATACATCAGGTGTTTCGCTCAATTGTTTCACGTGAAACAATCACAAATTTAAAATATCTAATATTCTTTGTAAATCATCCTCAGAATAATACTCAATTTCTATTTTTCCCTTTTTCCTAGTTTTATTTATACAAACCTTTGTACCTAAAGCATTCTTAAATTTTTCTTCAATCTCCTTAATATAAATTTCTTTCTGCTCACTTTTTTTACTAACAGGTCTATTTTCATTTAGTCTTTTAATTAATTTTTCAGTTTGTCTAACATTTAAAGATTCATCAATTATTTTTTTTGCAACCTCATACTGCAATTCCATATTATCTAAACTAACAAGCACTCTTCCATGGCCTTCACTTAATGTACCATCCACTATGTAATTCCGGACTCTAGAATCAAGATTTAACAGTCTCAATGAATTAGCAATAGCAGGTCTTGACTTCCCAACCCTTCTAGATATTTCCTCTTGAGTTAGTGAGAATTCATCAACAAGTCTCTTATAAGCCATAGCTTCTTCCATTGGATTCAAGTCTTCTCTTTGAAGATTTTCAATAAGAGATATTTCCATTACCTCAATAGCACTTAACTTTTTTTCTATAACAGGTATTTTCTTTAATCCAGCAAGTTTAGCTGCTCTCCATCTTCTTTCTCCAGCTATTATAGTGTAGTATTCTCCATCCTTTGTAACTAGAATCGGTTGTATTACTCCTTTTTCCTTGATGGATTGAGATAATATATTAAGTTTTTCCTCATCAAAGTTTTTTCTAGGTTGCTTTTCATTTGGGGCAATATAGTTAATATCCACTTCTAGTATTCCATTTTTGTTTATATCAAGTTTCTTTTCATCAACTTCCGGTATTAATGCACCAAGACCCTTTCCAAGTGCGCTCCTTTTTACTGCCATTAAATCTCACCTCCATCATCATCGTATTCTAAGAATTCTTGAGCAAGCTCCATATATGCTTCGGCACCTTTGCAATTTTCATCATATACCATTATTGGCA
>JARDZI010000191.1 GCA_029240935.1 Clostridiales bacterium | reverse complement strand
ATAAAGTGCTGCCACATGCTTACATGGGTCCATAAATTGTTGATATGCAGGACATGTGCAATGGCAGGAGTTATATTCATTATTCTCATCAAATTTTATTATTGTTTTATACAACTTTGTTCCCTGGAGCACAGCTGCTACCTCGTAGCTATTAAATCGTTGAAAAAGTTTTACTTCTCTAACAGCACCACTTGCATAATATTCCCTACCTCTAATAAATATTTGCTGACGTGAATTATATAAATATCTTAACTTTGTTAAATCAAACATATGTCACCTCATGAATAAATAAAAAAATTATATCTATGACTTTATTAATAATACCCTTTTATTATAGCCTTTAAACAGACATAAAAAAAGAGATATTGCAATTTACTACAATATCTCTAATTATTTATAGTTCAATGTCATTAAAATAATAAAACAGCATAAGTATTTCATAAGGTTAAAAAAAACATCAGAGATAAACTCTGATGTTTTTTGAATACTATTGTCTTCCTTCAGTGTAAGCGTACTTCAATTCATAAGTTGCTCCAAATAATGGGAATTGAGCACCCTTTACATAGTTATGAACAAATAAGTTTTTATCTGTATAGAATACTGGAATTATTGGCATATCTTTTGCTAATACTTTTTCTGCCTTTGCGAATACTTCCATTCTCTTTGGATCTTCAACTTCTTTATAAATTTCGTCATTCATAAGTTTATCATAATCAGCGCTTGAGTATTTAATTCCGTTATTTCCTCCGCCTGTTACCCATAAATCCATGAATGTCATTGGATCATCATAGTCACCTATCCAGCCTGATAATACGAAGTCATATTCTAGTGCATCGAATAAATCCCAGAATTGATTACTATCTGCTGCAACCTGAATATTAACCTTTAATCCAGGAAGCTTTTGGAAAGCATTTTGATAGTATTCTTGTCTTGATTTATTAAGAGCATCAGTACCACTTGCTAGGTATAAAATTTCATATGTTCCATTTGGATCCTTACCTAGTTCTGTAAGTCCTTCTTTATATAATGCAGTTACCTTATCAATTGTATCATATGCTTTTATATCTTCTTCTATTTGTTGAGCTACTTCACTTCTATATTCCTTATCACCAATTGATAATGATGGTGGAACTAAACCATATGCTGGTAAATATCTTGAATAAACATTAGTAGCTATATCTTCTCTATCAAGAGCGTATGCCATTGCTTTTCTTACTTTTTCATTTGACATTAAACCACTTGGTCCACCCTGAACATTTACTGAGAAATAATATGTTCCTGCAGCGCCGCCAGAATAATGAACAAATTCACCAGCTTTAGCTTTTTCTCTAAATGATTTTAAATAATCACCAGATGCTCCAACTAAGTCAATCTGATTTGATTCATACATCTGCATTAAAGTTGATGTTTCTGTAATTTCTTGCATTGTAATCTTAGCAAGCTTTACATTTTCAGCATCCCAATAAGTAGCGTTCTTTTCAAGAACTATTTTATTATTTGAAATATACTCAGTTATAACATATGGTCCATTAAATGACATCTTTGTGAAGTCAGTACCGTATGTTTCTCCTTGAGCCTCAACTTCTTCAATTCTGATTGGGAATAGATTTTTGAATCCAACTTTTTTAATGAAATAAGGAGTTGGTCTTTCAAGTGTTACTTCAAAAGTAGTATCATTAACTGCTTTAACTCCAACATCCTCTTTGCTGCCTTCGCCTGCGTTGTATTTTGTAGCACCCTTTACATCATATGCAAAGTATGAATATCCATAACCCTTTTCTGGATCTAATAGTCTAAGCCATGAATCAACAAATTGTTGAGCTGTAACAGGTTTTCCATCTGTCCACTTTGCATCTCTTAGATTAAAGGTATAAACTAAACCATCGTCTGAAACCTTCCAATCCTTAGCGATACCAGGTTTAATCTCATCATTTGTACCATTGCTTTCAACTCTTGTTAAACCTTCCATTGTTTCTGTTAATACCTGTGCTGAATCAACATCTTCAGCATCACTGATGTCAAGAGTTCTTTGTTCAAACATAATAGTATTAAGGAACTGCTCAGCATCTGCATTAGCAGATGGAGTATCTTTTTTACATCCAGTAAGCCCTGCTGATAAAGCAACTACTAGGACAAGTATTAGTCCTAACCATTTTTTGTTTTTCATCAATTATTATTCCCCCTTATTAATATTTTTTATATAATAACTGCAATGCAGTTATTTCGACTTGTAAATGAATATTTTGTAAGTTTCAAATAATTGTTATTTCAACAAAATAATTCATAAAAAACATTAACCAAATATAATAAAAAAATACTAGCAAATATGTAATTAATTATAATATAGATTATAATTTGGAACTTGTCTACCCTTTTTTTAATTTTTTCGTAACTTTTTAATAATATTTCATTAACTTTTTAGATATACTACACCCTCAAATCAATATAATATGGTATAGTAAACCCTTGAAAAGTATTATACCATCTATTTTTTTAATATGCAATATTTTTAATTATCTGTCATATGAATGCTTATTAAAACATTATTCCATTTATTATAAACTATTCTTTAATTTATACCTCTGTATAATAAGTTTTACTTTCTAATTCAAATGTATTTTCATTACATTCTGGACACCTTTTATTTTTTAATTCTTCAATTGTCCTATATTTTTCCTTAAAACCAACTTTAATTGACAAACCACATTTTTTACATTTATAAATTCTAATGGTTTTCTTTATTTCTCCAGTATAAATAGCATCATTAAAAAAGGCTTCAATTTCAGGACTTGTTTGACCAGTAGTTTTCAAAACAATCATTTGGCTTGAATTACCGATTATTTCTGCACCTTCATATTTATTAAATCTGGGTATGATCTCAGCAGCTACTAATCCCATATTTATAAATACCCTTTGCATTTCCATTGCAAAATTAGGGGATTTATGTGCGAAGGATAAAAAAATTGGTAATCCCATTTTACTTTTTAGACATGAAATTCCTCTAGAAATAAATAATCTCATACCATCAAGTGTATATGGTGGATCTGTAAAAAAGCAGTCAAATTTTTTCTTATATTTATCTTCAATAGGAAATCTCAAATCTATATTTACACATTGTATTGGCAAATTCTCGGTTGCAGCTATTTCTTCTATATATTTCAAAAATCGGTTATCAACATCTAATATACATATTTCAGTGTTACTCATTTTTATATCATAAAATAGTTTCTTTATTATAAACCCAATGGAAACACTTACTAAATCATCATCACCTAGGCATAAAATTTTCTTTCCAATAAGACAATGATATTTTAGACATAGTATTGCTCGTTTTATACTTGTTTCTACAGTACATTTAGATTGATCTACTGTTACATCTACCTGAGGTCGTTCATCAAATAATTTATTGAGTTTAATTATTTCTTCTCTAAAATCCTCATCTAGGGTCCACTCATCATTCATTAATCTATTGTATAATATTATATTTAAACCTTTATATCCCAATTGATTTTCAATATAGTTTTTCCCTTCTCCTGAAAGCCTTACTCCCCTATCTTGAACTACTAATCCAGCTTTTATGAATTCTCTCTTTATTGCTGCTACAAGTGGCACAGGAAGTAGAGTTTTTCTTGCAAGCTCCTTTGTTGATATGCCCTCATGAAAAAATATTTCTAAAAGCAATTGTTCTATTGCCTGAGGGCCTTCATCTATATTAACATTACTATACACATGCTCTATATAATCTATCATAAAAACACCTTCCTACTTAAGCTCTACAAAATTTACCACATTTCTTAATAAAAGTCAAATCTAATGCTTTACAATGTAAAAAGAAGGAATACAACTCCTTCTTTTTACAATTATATTATATTGCTACTTCAATTAACTAATTTTAAAATTCAGCATTCCCAGCTGTTCTTGGGAAGGGTATAACATCTCTAATATTTGCCATACCAGTTATATACATTAAAAGTCTTTCAAATCCCAAGCCATAGCCTGCATGCTTTGTTCCACCATATTTTCTTAGCTCAAGATACCACCAATAGTCCTCCTGGTTTAAATTAAGCTCATCCATTCTTGCAGTAAGTAAATCAAGTCTTTCCTCTCTCTGACTTCCCCCAATCATTTCTCCAACTCCTGGAACAAGCAAATCCATTGCTGCTACGGTTTTATTATCATCATTCATTCTCATATAAAAAGCCTTTATTTCCTTAGGGTAATCTATTACAAATATCGGTTTCCTAAATATCTGTTCAGTAAGATATCTTTCATGTTCAGTTTGAAGATCTATTCCCCATTCAACTGGATATTCAAATTGTTGCCCAGATTTTTTTAACAGCTCCACAGCTTCTGTATAAGTTACTCGCCCAAAATCAGAATTTAAAATATTGTTTAATCTCTCAAATAGTGTTTTATCTATAAATGAATTGAAGAAGTTCATTTCTTCAGGAGCATTTTCCATAACATAATTAATAATATATTTTACCATATCCTCTGCCAGATTCATGTTATCCTTTAAGTCAGCAAATGCGATTTCTGGCTCCATCATCCAAAATTCAGCAGCATGTCTTGCAGTATTTGAGTTTTCAGCTCTAAATGTTGGTCCAAATGTATATACATTTCTAAATGCAAGGGCATACGCTTCTGCTTCGAGCTGACCACTAACAGTTAAATTTGTTTCTTTCTCAAAAAAGTCCTTTTTATAGTCTATTTTCCCCTTATCTGTTTTTGGCAGGTTTTCCATATCAAGGGTAGTTATTCTAAACATTTCCCCTGCTCCTTCTGCGTCACTCCCTGTAACAATTGGAGTATGAACATAAACAAATCCTCTTTCTTGAAAGAATTTATGAATTGCATAGGAAGCAAGGGAGCGCACTCTAAATACTGCAGAAAAGGTGTTACTTCTAGGTCTTAAATGGGCTATTGTTCTTAAAAATTCAAAGGTATGTTTTTTCTTCTGTAATGGATATTCTGGAGTCGAGTTTCCTTCTATTTGAATTTTCTCTGCTTTAATCTCAAATGGCTGTTTTGCTTCGGGAGTAAGAACAATCCTTCCCTCAACTATTATTGCTGCACTTACTGAGAGCTTTGCTATATCATCATAGTTACTAATCTCTTCCTCAAAAACTATTTGAACGTTTTTAAAAAAGCTGCCATCGTTTAGTTCGATAAAACCAAAGGCTTTTGAAGCTCTTACAGTTCTTACCCAGCCACCAACCCTTATAGGTTTTTCTAAATAATTTTCTGTCTCTCTATATAGTTCCTTTAATAGTGTGATTTCCATAATATAACCTCCTAGACTTATAATATAAAATTAATAAAAAGCAATATAAAAAGCCCTTCTCCCTTGTTTTTAAGGGACGAAAGGCTTAATTCCGCGGTACCACCCAATTTGTCAGAAAAACTGACCAGCTTTAAAGTACAGAATAGAAATTCGATACTATCCAAATCTAAGGCTTTGGAAACCTCTAAGCCTACTCTCATAATGATTTCGGTTAGAAACTCCAGGATGTTCTTCAATACAGCCATCATACCGGTCTTACACCATCACCAGCTCGCTTAAAATCACCTCTGTATCTACTCTTCCTTTCATTGTCAATGGAAATATATTATTATAAGAATTATACTCTCACAGCATAAAATTGTCAAACAAAATATATTTTACTATTACTATTATGTTACCATCCTTTTTAGGAAATATTCATAAACCATAATTTAATTTTTCACCTTTATTAGTGAAAAATGCCTAGATTTTAAAAGCATATTTTTTATTTTTATGGAGATATTATTAATAAAAATAGGAGATGATACTTTGCATAATACTAGCATTCAAGAACTAAATGCACTACTTAAGGGTGAACATATGGCAATACATGGTTATGAGAAATATATGGAAAATACTAGTGATCCAGAAGTAAAAAGCCAACTCCAGAAGATACAGATAGATCACAAACAGCATGCAATTAGACTGGCAGAAAGAATACAAAACCTTGGTGGTCATCCCTGTAGTGATATTGGTGTAGCGGGAGAAATAGGTCAACTGATGTCCAGCTTAAAGGGTTATATGAATAAGGATACCATATCAATTATAAATCAAGCATATACCGGTGAAAAGAGAGGAATTGAAATGGCTAATGAGATAGTTAAGGGAGACCTTGATGATCAGAGCAGAACACTTGTGGATGATATTTTAAATGTTGATAGAAGTCACCTTTCAACATTGGATGAGTTTATAAACAATTGAATACAAATTACCTCTTTCTTCTAATGATAAATATAATTTCAAGTAGATCTTAATACTAATATAAAACTCCCCACATTCAGTCTAACCGTAGGGGCGAACAGTGTTCGCCCGTTTTACGCACTATGATGCAGGGATAGCCTAAATTCATATTGCCCTTGGGCGAACACTGTTCGCCCCTACAAGTTTCATGATTTTTTGTGACGGTGTGCTGGCCTGGGAGTTAATAAGAGGATACATGCAAAAGTTATCTATTTTTAATTAGCAGCTTCAGCATGTATCCTCCCACTATTCATTTTCAATTTCTGCTCCATTGCATTCAGGACATGGTATTCTATTTTTCCCTTTACAGGATGGACAATCAATTGGATGCTCATACATTCCAATGATTATATTTGTTCCTTCACAAGCTACTTCTCCTACACCATTACAGTAAAAACATTTACCCATAAAAATTCCCCTTTCAAATAAAATTATTTTGGATTTGCATCCTTATGTTTTATATATTATTTATATTTTTAAGGTTGTTTATACAATAAAATTTTTATTGAAAGAAAATAATTATTTATTTACATTTTCAAAACTATTTTCATCATTTACATGGATTTTAATTATATATTCCATCCACATTGAAAATAATAATACTAAAGGAGTGATATTATGACTAAGGATGCCTTAAAAGATAATTTCATGGC
>JARDZI010000190.1 GCA_029240935.1 Clostridiales bacterium | reverse complement strand
TTAATGTTGTCTTACCATGGTCAACGTGACCTATTGTTCCAATATTAACATGCGGCTTGGTTCTCTCAAATTTAGCTTTAGCCATTCTTTTTCTCCTCCTTCATCCATGGTGATAGCACCCTTGTTATTTTATATTGTTTAAAACGGTTTTTCACCGTTAAACTTACCCCGGTGTTTCCACTATGTAAAAAAACTGGAGCCCATGACCAGAATCGAACTGGTGACCTCTACCTTACCAAGGTAACGCTCTGCCGACTGAGCTACATGGGCATACAGAGAATACCCGTATACCTAAAAACACCTTATAATTCTACATATTTTAAGGGTCCACTTTAAATTTTTTAATGGGCTATCGATTATTTATTGTACACTGTTTCAAAAAATATGTCAATAATAAATTATGTAAGTACTTCCTGTTCCTTCAAGTATTTTTCAAGTTTCCTTTTTACTCTTTGAAGAGCATTATCAATGGACTTAGCATGTCTATCTAAATCACATGCAATTTCCTGATATGACTTACCATCAAGATAACATCTTAATACTTCCATCTCTAGCTCACTTAGGACTTCATACATTTTGTTTTGAATTTTAAGCTTTTCCTCATTACTGATTATAAGCTCCTCTGGATCAGAAATATGAACTGTTGCTAGAACATCCATGAGGGTTCTGTCAGAATCATCATCATATATTGGTTTGTTTAGGGATATGTAACTATTTAATGGTATATGCTTTTGCCTGGTAGCTGTTTTTATGGCTGTAATTATCTGTCTTGTTATACACAACTCAGCAAATGCCCTAAAGGATGAAAGCTTATCAGGTCTAAAATCTCTTATAGCCTTATATAGACCAATCATACCTTCCTGATAAATATCGTCCTTGTCTCCACCAATCAAAAAGTAGGTCTTAGCTTTTGCTTTAACAAAATTACGATATTTTCCTATTAGATATTCTTCTGCCATGCTGTCATTGTTTCTAGCTAATATAACAATTTCCTCATCAAGCATATTAATAAAGTCAGTGAATCTGCTGTTAATATATGCATCAGCCTTCAAACCAATCCCTCCAGTAACACTCAAGGTCATTATATAAATTAAATTATAAAGCTTTGAAACACTAAAAGTCAAGTAATTTCATAGGTTACGACGCATTTTTTCAAGTTTCTCCATTATATCCTTGTCAACAAAATCTTCTATACTATTCTTTTTATCTACATATGATAGTTTTGTCTTATCCCTAATTTTTTTTCTAGAACCTTTTATATCTATAAGAAATTCATTAGGGGTAATTCTTATACCCCCCATTTGAAGTGTTATCCTCTGTTCAAGGTAATCTGATGTTATGACCGCTACCAGTGCTTTTTTTGAAAGTTCAACAACATTTCTTTCAATATATACATCTGCTGATTCACCTTCTTTTGTATAAACAACATCAATATTTCCATGCTTTTCATGCTTTTCTATCCCACCCTTTGCATAGTGAGCATCATATACAACAATTATTTTACTGCCACTATAGGAAGCAAAATCATGAAGCATTTCAACAAGCATATGCCTGGCATCCTCCAAGCTTTCGCTCATTATTTCCTTAAGCTCCTTCCAGACATTAATAACATTATAACCATCAACCAATATGTAATTTATCTTGCTCACTTTCCGCTGCCCCTTTGTCTATTTATCTCATACATTATTATACCCGCAGCAACGGAAGCATTTAATGAATTAATTTCTCCTGTTATTGGAATACTTACTACGCCATCACAATTTTCCTTTACAAGCCTTGAGATTCCCTTTCCCTCGCTTCCAATGACTATAGCAATAGGACCACTTAAATTGCTTTTATAACAAACTTCTCCATCCATATCAGTTCCAATAACCCAGAGACCTTTTTCCTTTAATTCCTTTATGGTTTGATTTAAATTTGTTATCTTAGCTATCCTTGTATATTCAATTGCACCAGCAGATGCCTTGGCAACTGTAGCTGTAACAAGTGCAGATCTTCTCTTGGGTATAATTATTCCATGTGCACCGCTCACATTAGCTGAACGGATAATTGAACCAAGATTGTGTGGATCCTCTATTTCATCTAAAATAATAATAAAAGGTTCCTCTCCCTTTTCCTCTGCTAATTTCAATATTTCATCTATTGTAGAATATACATAGTTTGAAACAAGTGCAATTACTCCCTGGTGACTGTGTGTAGTTGACATATCATCAAGCTTTTTTCTATCCACCTCACTAATAACAATCCCCATATCCTTAGCCTTTGATATTATCATCTTTAAGCTTCCTTCAACTGCTCCTTTAGCTATAAATAGCTTTTCTATAGTTCTTCCTGATTTTAAAACCTCAGTTACTGGATTTCTACCTTCTATTATATTTTCATTTGGTTCCTTCTCTTCAATGTCTCTATAATCCTTTGTTTCATTTTCCCTCGTTCTATAGTCCTTTCCCTCCTTATCTTCCCTACCTCTGTATTCTTTTTCCTTGTTTATTTCCCGATTTCCCTCTTTTTTTCTAAAATCCTGTGGATTTTTTTCTCTCATACTAATCAATCCTTTCAATACTATTACTATTTAATTTCCTTATATTTTGCCCTAACTTCAAGAATTTTACCACAGGTCATAGAGCCTTCTGGACATAAACTTGCAATACATGATGGGCCAGCATTTTTAAACAATGTAGGAGCAACTTTTGTTACTTGCTTTAACATTTCATCTGCCATTTCCTTTATCTCCCATTGTGCTCTCATGCAGCATCTATGTCTAAAAAAGTTTAACAGGGAACGAGCATTCATTGTAAACATTATTTTTGTTTCACATGCATTAGGGAAAACATATCTTGCATCTTCAATTGCCTTCTTTTCTGCAGTTCTTTTTGCAACTATTTCAGTTTTCCCTTCTTGAATAAGCTTTTCCATATGTTCTTGCATAAGTATTTCTACAAGTTTATTATATGTATTTTGAGATTCCTCCATGGATTTAATAAACAATTCTCTAGCTTTAGGCAGCTCTTCTATTGAATGTGGTATAATATATTGAAATTGCTCAAGCTTTACATATCTCTGACTTTGTTGAGAATAGGAGGCAATTCTATGTCTCACAAGTTGATGGGTAAGTGTTCTTGATACTCCCTCTACAGCAAATGAAAAACTAACATGCTCAATAGGAGACTCATGTCCTAATTCCATAAGCATATTTAAAAATTTCTCAGTATTCTCATGGTTTAGATTTTCCATTATATCGTCAGTTCCAACTTTACTGTAACAAAGCTTTGCAGCAGCTGAAACAATTTTTTCCGGTTCAGGGGTATGGGCAATAAGTTTAACCCTTAAGTTACTTTGCATAATTTGTCCACCTTTCACATTATATCAAGACTAATTATATCATAGAGGACTTTTATTTTTCATATACTACTAAATCTTTTTCAAATAATTAACTTTCTGTTTAACTCAATATCATATGCATTATTTCATCCAGTCTATTGAAGTTTTTAGTTAAATATAGATATCCTACCAGTCCTTCTAGGGCGGTAGCTCTTCTATAATCTATTACATCAGCATTTTTTGGTACATGATTGGATTTTGTATTTCTTGTACGCTTAACAATATATTGTTCATCTTCTGTAAGCTTAGGTATAATTACTTCAAGATAATCTGATTGAGCACTGGCTTTAACAAATTTTATTGATTCCTTATGTAAATCCTTTGAGGTCATCCTACCATATGAAATTATATAGCTTCTTATATACACTTCATAAATTGCATCTCCAATGTAAGCCCAAATAAGTGGATTAAGCTGTCTTATTTCATTTTCTTCTAGCCCTATATAATCAGATAGGTTTTTTATAATATCTCCCATAAACTCAACTACTTTCCTATAAACTTAATATTCTATTAGTGAAGTCTCATCACTGAGGTGAAGAGCTCCTGATGTTACTCATAGATTTTTCCACATGATCATTCTCGTTACCTGGTAACTCCATGGGTATTAACATAATATAAATGGCTAGTATTCTGCTTATTCTTAGTAATACCATTTATATAAAGAATAATACTATAGTATCATAGTTTTTTAAAACCTTAAACTAAATAAATATTTGTACATTGACCTTTTATCATTAATACATATTTTTAAGCATATTATTTACTAATAAAATAATTAAAGGGTTTGGGGGTTAGTAAATATTGGAGATCAGAAAGAATACTGATATTATTAAATTGCTTTTTAAAATGAATGGAACAAAAAAATCGATTATAAGCATCTCCAATCATATGAAAGGGATAAGGGTAGTAAATACATCAATGGAAAATTATAGAGGATGCTTTATTACATATCAGGAAGGAGCCTGTTACTTTTTTCAGTGTTGTGGCTTTTTAAAATCCCAGTATTTTGGAGGAGATATATCTCCAGCCAGTAAAAGATTTTTTATTACTAAGCTCTTTATTCCATCATACAAGAAATTTCTTGAATTAAGACAAACATTGTGTTCCATTGAAGTAGAAGCAATATATGAAACTAGTCTTCAATTATTAAAAAGAAATATTGAGAGTATAAACAACTCAATGTCCTCATTACTAAATGAATTAAATAAAATGTAATAGACTGTTGATACTCTACTTATCAACAGTCTATACTATCTTATCAATATAAACTTACTCTTATGTTCTAAATATTACCTTTTCCTTTGAGAACATATATCTTGCAAATAATACTGATGCTGCAATGTATATTAATGCCCACCCAAAGCTTATTCCTATGTGTAGAGGATTATATATACCACTAATTAATTCTTTAATAATAATTACAATATTCACAAGTGGTATATTCAATACAGCAATTGAAATATTTTTTACATCCATCATATATGTTCCATAGCCAGCAACTATTCCAACTATAGTCAAAGGAGATAGGTATGTTTGCGCTTCTTTAAAGGATCTAGCATATATACTAATAGACAGCTCCAATGCTCCAAACACCATTGTTAACAAAATGGTACACACTCCTATCATTATCAATGCATTAATTGGAATTATTAAAGCCACATCTCCTCCAAACATATTTCCTCCAGCTTTAAATCCTAGGAAAACACCAATCAGAGATGCAACAGAACCAATCACCCCCATAACTGTAATTGCTAAGAGTTTACCAAATAAAAGACTCATCCTGTTTGTTTGAGTTGATAATAGTGGTTCTAGGGTTCCTCTTTCCTTTTCCCCTGCCCCTAAGTCTGTTGCTGCAGCCATTGGACCTGTCATTGCATATAAGACAAGCATCATGGGAAGTATCATTCCCAACACTAATTTCCCAGTACCTCCCTTTTCCTTTGCAACTATTTCATTCTTTATAGTTAAAGGGTTTAATATGGAAACATCAATATCTCTGGAATTGAGTCTTGCTTTAACTACTTCCTTTGAGTATACCTCATTAATCAATGACGCCACAATGCTCCTTGCCATCTCAGAGCTCTGGTTGGTGTCATCATACATTATACTTATTTCAGAGGTTTTTTCTTCCTTAATACTATTTTCAAAATCCTCTGGAATTGCCAACCCAACAAAAATTTTACCATCTTGAACATCCTTTTTCATATCCCTTGAGTTAATTATGTTAAGGCTTTTTTGACTCTTTAAAAATTCTCCCAGTGAACTATTTCCATTGTCAACTAATGCGATTTTAAGGTTTTCAGTAACCTGCTTTTCACTTTTTTCCATACCCTTCCCCATAAATCCAAACATAATTGGGAATATGAGCAAAGGAATTAAAATCCCTATAATAAGAGTTTTTCTGTCCCTAAACAGATCCTTAATTTCCTTATTAAATACTATACCTACACCCTTTATATTCATTAATTTTCACCTACCAATTTCATAAATACCTCTTCTAGGTCACTGTTGTATTTACCTTTTAGATTTTCAATTGTACCATCCTCTACAATTTTTCCCTTATGGATTATAACAATTCTACTACACAGCTTTTCTACCTCCTGCATACTATGGCTGGAGAATATTATTGCTTTATTCTCTCTTTGGCATTGAAGTATAAATTCCTGTACAATTTTTGAAGAAGTAACATCTAGTCCAGTGGTTGGTTCATCAAATAGCATAACACTAGGATTATGCACAATTGATCTTGCTATTGCTACCTTCTGTTTCATACCCCTTGAAAATTTGCCAACCCTTCTGTCTATATATTCCTCCATATCCAATAGCTTGGCCAATCTTTCTATATTATCATGTGCCATATTGGAATCCATATTATTTAAGTCAGCAAAATATTTAATGTTCTCTCTTGCTGATAGTCTATCGTACAAACCTACTTCTCCACCAAATAATATGCCAATCTGACTCCTTACCATTGCAGCTTCCTTAATAAGATCAAATCCGCTTACTTCTGCTGTTCCTGAAGTTGGTTTTAGCATAGTTGCTATCATTCTAAGTGCAGTAGTTTTACCCGCACCATTTTCACCAAGTAAACCTACTACTTCTCCAGAATCTGCTGTAAAGCTAATATCATCTACAGCTATTACATCCTTAAAGTGTTTGCTTAAGCCTCGAATTTCTATCAATAAAATCCCTCCCATTTTAAATATTCAAAATCATATGCCTATTCAATCAAACAAACTGCATGTGATGAAATACCCTCTCCATTTCCAGTAAAACCAAGTCCCTCTTCTGTGGTTGCCTTTACATTTATACAATCAATATCGAGCTTAAGTGCTAAACCTATATTCTCCCTCATTTTTTCAATATGCGGAGCCATTTTAGGTTTTTGAGCAATTATAGTTGCATCAATATTTGAAATATTATACCCCCTTTCACAAATGAGCTTACCAACATATGCCAGAAGCTTAATACTATCAGCTCCCTTATACTTATCATCAGCATCAGGGAAATGCTTGCCAATATCTCCAAGAGCTGCTGCACCTAGGAGTGCATCCATTATAGCATGGACTAAAACATCAGCGTCTGAATG
>JARDZI010000189.1 GCA_029240935.1 Clostridiales bacterium | reverse complement strand
CATTTTTGCGGTTCTTCTAATTGTAGCTTTTGAATCAATAATATACTTTGCTACTTCAAGAACCCTCTCCTCAATATAGTCCTTCAACTTATGGTACCTCCTTTAAATGCTTCTTTGTAAATAAATATGACAAAGCTTAACATTTTATAATACAAGAGACAAAAGAATTCTAAAAAAAGAGTGCTTGACAAACCGCCTTTGAGCAAGCCTGCAAGCCTCCTGAAAAAAATAGATGTTACTTCAAATAGTCCTGTGGGTTTACTGTGATTAATTCAGACCCTGATTTTTTCAGTACAACAAAGTGCAGGTGGCTTCCCTCAAGGCTAACAACTTCTCTTGTAGCAGTATCTCCAACAACACCAATTACCTGACCTTTTTTTACAGTATCGCCTTTTTTAACCTTTGCATCCTCTGCAAGATTACAGTACACAGTTTGATATCCACCCTTGTGCTCAACAACTATAGTCATTCCAAGGCCAGACTTCAGTAACTTTGCAAGATTATCATCCTTAGATACATCTAAAACAGTGCCGTCCTGTGCAGCTTTAACCTCTGTCCCAATATCACATGCAATATCTATACCTTCATGTGTCTCCCATTGTTCCATACTTATAGATTCCTGCAAGTGCTCCTTATCATATTTCTTTGTGACATCCCCTTCTACAGGTATTACAATCTTGAATACTTCCTTAACAGGCTCATTCTTTTTGTCAGTTGTTTTTTCCTGATTGGTAGTTGAGCTTGTTTTTGTAGTGGTTTTTTCAGGAGTATTCATTGTAGGAGTAGAAGGATCATTTTCAAGTACATCGTCGATTACATAGTCTGTTCCTTCAGGTAATTCATTAATTTCTTGTTGTTCCTGCCCTACCTTGTTTGGTGCATTATTCTTTGATATGACTACTGCAGTTACAGCAACTATGCAGAGGCATATGAAAAGTATAATGTAGAAGCCCTCTCTGTCAAATAATTTTGATGATTTCTTAAACATGTTCTTAAATCCCATTTGAGAACACCTGGTTTCTAAAATCAGACCTTATAATAACGTCATGATTTTCACACTATATTTAAATAGTATGGTGACATTTATGGTTTTGGCATTATATTTTTACCACTTATTGTGCCACAAAACCAGTTTTACCTCCCTTCCATTTTAATTTTTTCTTATTTGTTATAGGTTATTTCAACAACTATAACTTCATTATGTAGTTTGTCCAGATTATGGAATATAATACATGGAAATGAAAAAAAATTAAACATCTTAATTTTGTTCTATACTTTAATCACCACTACAATGGCTAAAGTATCTTACAAAGTTAAGATGCTCATATTCTGCTAATTTTATTCAGTTATATTGGATACTTTATATAAAATTTCTAATTACTCTATTTTTTCTTATTTAATTCCTCAAGTTTCTCTATTGTAACCCCTTGATAATAGTGTTTTAATATCTCATCATATTTTTTCCCTGATCTAGCCATTGCATTTGCTCCAAATTGACTAAGACCCACACCATGACCATTTCCTTTTACACTGAATACAACATATTTAGAATCTACCTTAACTGTGAAATCAGCAGAGTTCAAAGAAAAAGCCCATCTTATGTCAATTCCAGTAAAGGTCTTATCCCCTATTTTGATGCTTTTTACTCTGTCACCCTCTGTTCTATCAATAATCTTGATTTGTGCTCCAAGGTTATTACTGGAGATCTTTATTTTAGTGCTGAGGGACCTCATCTTTTTAATAAATTCTTCCCGCCTAATCATTACTGTTGATGTAAACTTTGGAGAAATATCCTCCCCTAAACTTTCAACTGATACAAGATATGGTATTTTATTATTAAATACATTTACACTATCCTCTGTTTTTCCTCCACTTGTAGAATGGTATTTTATATATCTTGCAAGCTCTCCATTATATACCAGTACCATTCCATTAGTTGACTCAACTGCATTTGAAATTCTATTCCAGTAGTTTACTGCATTTTCAGCATCCCAATTCTTAAACCTATCCCCTTTAGATATCCACGCCTGGCAGTGAACAACACTGCAGGCATCTGCTTCAGGATAGTTCTTACACCCTACCCCTCCAAAAGCCTTCATGTTAGCAGCTGCAAAGGTTCTCGCTGCGATCGCCTGTGCCTTTAAAGCTTCCTCCTCGAATAATGCAGGAACCTCTGCTGCAACTACTCCTTTAATATAGTCCTCAAAATTCAATTCAATAACTTTCCTTACATCATAAACCTTTATTTTGAGCACTTCTCCAGCTGAACTATCCTTTGGACTGTCTGGTATAACATCAACAAGCTGATTTATTATTCCTGGTATCTTAATTCCAGACCCAATTCCTCCAAGTATAATTAAAGGAATACCCACCATTAGAAATATAATAAGAACTGTATATAAAATTATCTTTTTCATGGCTTTACCTCCTTTGTATAGATTAGAATTCTATAGACATCAGAATTCCAATTCTATTCAAAAAATTAAACTCTTACACCATATAGATTTATGGACAATCCATATATACAATTCTATTTTTATAAACTTTAAAATATGACTGTTGTAAATAATACATATAGTATAGTGCCAGGCACGTGCCTGGCACTCTTATTATTCACCTACTCTGTCGATTTTTGCTCCAAGTCCCCTTAATTTGCCTACAATGTCCACATATCCACGGTCTAGGTGGTGTATGTCGAAAACCTCTGTAATGCCCTCTGCCACAAGTCCAGCCAGAACTAGAGAAGCACCTGCTCTTAGATCTGTAGCTTTAACCTTAGCGCCTGTAAGCCTATTTCTACCTTCTACAACTGCACTTCTTCCATCAACCTTTATGTCTGCACCCATTCTTTTTAACTCAGTAATATGCATAAATCTATTCTCAAATACTGTTTCAGTAATAATGGATGTTCCCCTTGCAATGCTCATTAATGCCATAAACTGTGCCTGCATATCTGTAGGGAACCCAGGATATGGCATGGTTTTTATGTCGACCGCCCTTGGTAATCCGCGAGATATAACCCTAACCTTATTTTGTCCCTCTATAACAGTTACACCCGCTTCCTGAAGCTTTGCAATAACGGGTCTCACATGCTCTAATATCACATTTTCTACAAAAACATCACCCTGTGTTATTGCTGCAGCTGCCATATATGTTCCTGCTTCTATTCTATCTGGGATAACCTGGTGGGTAGTACCCTTCAAATCTTTAACTCCCAATATCTTTATAGTATCTGTTCCTGCACCTACTATGTTGGCACCCATACTGTTTAGGAAGTTTGATAAATCAACAACCTCAGGTTCTTCTGCTGCATTCTGGATTGTAGTTTCTCCATCTGCAAGAACAGCTGCCATTATTATATTTTCTGTTGCTCCTACTGATGGAAAGTCTAAATATATCTTACAGCCCTTTAGTTTATTACATATAGCCTCAACATAACCATGACCAAGACTAACCTCTGCACCTAATGCAGAGAGGCCCTTAAGATGAAGATCTATAGGCCTTGTTCCTATATTGCATCCACCTGGAAGGGATATTTTAACTCTTCCAAACCTAGAGAGGAGCGGTCCCATAACTAAAAAAGATGCCCTCATTTTCCTTACCAGATCATATGGTGGTTCTGTTGAATTTATATTGTCAGCCTTAATAGATATTTTATTTAGACCTTTAATAACATTTATAGATGCCCCAATGGAATCAAGTACACTACATATAACCTCTACATCATCTAAAAAGGGTACATCCTCTAAAAAGCATTCATCTGGACATAGCAGGGATGCTGCTATTATTGGCAAGACTGAATTTTTCGCTGCACTAACCTTTACCCTTCCATTTAAATTTATTCCACCATTTATTATAATTCTGTCCATACATATTCCTCCATTCATTTCTAATATTCTAGCAGTATTATAGGACTACCTACCCATATGTATGTACAGCCATCAGTCCTGCTATATCTTAATGCTGTGTTTATATTTACCCATTTCCCCATATAGCTTATCCTGTCTCCTATACCAGATATATAGCCTGAAACACTTACCATATTACCGTCATCTACTCCTTCAACAAAGCTTGATCTGTTTACTGAAAATACCTTTGCTGCTTTTTCCTTCATTTGTGATATTGATAGGGCTCCGTAATATTTACCCTGAATCAATGAAGAAAAGGAGGGTTTTACACTATAAATCGAAAATGCTTTAGAGATACTCCTCCTTATATTAGTAATATTCACATCATCATTATATTGTGATAATATAACAGAAGCATATACCAAATTTTCACTCTGCATTTTTTTTGTTTTTACGACCACATGAACCTCTCCATTATCAATTTTTAATGTGGCTGAATCGGATTTTTCTTCAATTTCATACTTTCCAGTTAATTCTAATGCAATAAACAGCTTTTCTGCTACTGATTTACAAATATCATTAGTCTCAATTTTCCCAGTACCTTCTACATCCATCCTTATAAATTCTGCACCTGCTTTGTCAAAACAACTTTTTAGAGCTGATGAATCATAATAACCCCTACTTATCATGTATACGAACAAAATACATAATAAAAACATGATAGTACCAATAATTCTTTTCATTTCCATCCCTCCCCAATTGCCTATTGGAGATTTTTGACAAGAAATAATCTTTTTATTCAATTATGCTTTTATTTTTCCCACAAACAAAAGGAAGTAAACTGATTATGAGGTTTTAACTAACCTGTATTTAAATGTATTCAATGCAAAAAAAACCAAAAAAATAATTGCAGCCATATAATAACTATATAGCTGCAATTCACAATTTTATTTATTTACACAACTCATCTCTTTCAACAATAATCGCAGTTCCCATTCCGCCGCCTATGCAGAGGGTTGCTAAACCGTATTTTTCATCTCTTTTTGACATTTCATAAATTAGTGAAACAAGAATTCTTGCTCCTGATGCTCCTACTGGATGACCTATGGCTATAGCTCCTCCATTTACATTTACCTTCTCCATTGGCAAATTTAAACCTCTTGCTACTGCAATGGATTGGGCTGCAAAGGCTTCATTGGCCTCAATCAATCCAAGATCCTTTATACTGATTCCTGACTTTTCTATTGCAAGCTTTGTGGCTTCGATTGGTCCAACTCCCATTACACTAGGTTCAACTCCTCTTGAACCATAGGATAAAATCTTTGCCATTGGCTTTAAGCCATGCTTTTCAACAAATTCCTTACTTGCAACTATTACTGCTGCTGCACCGTCATTTATACCTGATGCATTACCTGCAGTAACTGTTCCATCCTTCTTAAATGCTGGTCTAAGCTTGGTTAACTTTTCAACTGTTGTATCAGGTCTTGGAAATTCATCCTTGCTAAATATAACAGGATCACCTTTTCTTTGTGGAACTGCATATGGAACTATTTCATCATTGAACCTACCGCTCTCCAATGCATGTCCTGCTTTTATTTGGGATTTATATGAAAATTCATCCTGTTCAGCTCTTGTAATATTATATTTCTCTGCAACATTTTCCGCAGTTATTCCCATGTGATATTGGTTAAATGCATCTGTAAGACCATCATATACCATTTCATCCACAGCACCTGTATCTCCCATTCTTGCGCCCCATCTTAAACCTCTCATTACATATGGTGCCTGTGACATACTCTCCATCCCACCTGCAACTATGCAGTCAGCATCTCCTAATTTTATAAGCTGTGCAGCAAGGCTTACAGCTCTAAGCCCTGAACCGCATACCTTATTAATTGTCATAGCTGGCACCTCTACAGGTAATCCTGCATATATCGCTGCTTGTCTTGCTGGGTTTTGTCCAAGTCCTGCTTGAAGCACATTTCCAAATAGTACTTCCTCTACCTGCTCTGGTGAAACACCTGCTCTTTTTAGTGCCTCCCTTATAACCTCAGCACCAAGCTTTACAGCAGGAACGTCCTTTAATCCTCCACCATATGAACCAACTGCAGTTCTGCATGCTCCTAAAATGTAAACCTCTCTCATTTTTTACCTCCTATTTATGAATTATTTTGATTTTGTAAGTAGGATCATCTCAAAATAAATTTGTTTGAAATAAAAAATTATTATGGGAATAATACATTGTCATTCTCAACATAGTGAATAATCTAAGTTTGATCACTATACTCAGGATGTCAAAGCACAAGTTTATGAAAATTAAAACTTAGGTGTGACATAGGATAATGTTATTGTTAATTTTAAGACAATCCTTCTTGTATTTATTTTAACATATAGATTATAAGTATAAAACCAAAAAACTGTACATATTATTGTGTTTTATAAAAAAACAGGTAGGGCTCAAAATCCTACCTTACTGGTTCAAAATCTATAGGCCTGCCTTCTAGCTTTCCAAAATGATATAGTATCCCATCAACAATCCTTCTTGATGCACTTCCATCTCCATATGGATTAACTGCGTTTGCCATACTTGTATATAAATTTTTATTTTCAATTAAGCTGCATGCCTCATTAAATATATTATCCATATCAGTTCCAACCACTCTTACTGTCCCAGCTGCGACAGCCTCTGGTCTCTCTGTAACATCACGCATAACTAAAACTGGTTTGCCAAGGTGTGGTCCCTCCTCCTGAATTCCACCTGAATCAGTCAATATCATATAACTTCTATCCATTAGATTGTGTGCTTCCATTATATTAAGTGCAGGAAGTAGATGTACTCTATCAGTATTCCCTAGTACATCAAAGGCGGTTTCTCTAACCACTGGATTCATATGTACAAGATATACTATTTCAACATCCTCATACCTATCAGCTAGTTTTCCTAATGCTGTACATATATTATTAAGTGGTTTCCCCCAATTTTCTCTTCTATGAGCCGTAACCATTATTACCTTCTTATTTTTAAAATCAATATTGTTAAGCTCCTCAGTTTCAAACCTATAATCTTTTTTTACGGTTAAAGTCATAGCATCTATGGCTGTATTTCCTGTAATAAAAATATCTTCTTCTTTTATTCCCTCATTTAAAAGGTTGTTTTTAGAGGTTTGAGTAGGTGCAAAATGTACATCTGCCATTACTCCTGTAAGCTTTCTATTTATCTCCTCTGGAAATGGAAAATACTTGTCAAAGGTTCGAAGTCCTGCTTCTACATGACCAATCTGTATTTTATTATAATAGGCTGCCAGGCTGCCAGCAAAGGTTGTTGTGGTATCTCCATGGACTAATATCATGTCAGGTTTAACATTAACTAATACCTCTTCAAGACCTTGAAGTACTCTTGTGGTAATTCCAGAAAGGCTCTGCCTATCCTTCATAACATTCAAGTCATAATCTGGTGTAATATTAAACACTTCTAATACCTGGTCAAGCATTTCCCTATGCTGTGCAGTTACACAAACCCTAGATTCTATTTCCTGCCGACCTTGCAGTTCTTTAATCAAAGGCGCCATTTTTATCGCCTCGGGTCTTGTCCCAAATATGCTTAGAATCTTAACTTTACTCAACCCCATTACCATCCTTTCCATCCTTATCCTTCTTATTGAATAATCCCATTTCCACTGCAAAGGCAACTACTAATGAGCAAATTACAATTAGTAATGTATAGGACTTTTTGCTTGACATCTCCATTGCAAGAATTGCTGATATTCCAAGCAATCCACTAATTATATACATAATATAAACTGCTTGCCTTTGGGTTAATCCTAAATCCAAAAGTCTGTGATGGAAATGTCCCCTATCCGCCTGGGACATGGGTTTTTTATTTATCTTTCTTCTAACCATTGCAAATAATGTATCATATATAGGTAATCCTAGTGCTAATATTGGTACTGCCACTGCTACTGCTGCTGCAGATTTTATAGCACCTTGAATAGATATTGCTGCAAGTGTAAAGCCCAAGAATTGAGAGCCTGTATCCCCCATAAATATGGAAGCAGGATTGAAGTTATATGGCAAAAATCCCATACATGCCCCTGCCAGGGCCAAAGTTAAAAGTACTGAAATGTCCCTGCCGCTTATAATTGCTACTCCAAAAAGTGTTAGGGAGGATATTAATCCAATCCCACAGGCCAACCCATCAAGACCATCAACAAAGTTTATTGCATTTGTTATTCCAACCACCCATATAAGTGTAATTGGAATTCCAAAGTATCCAATATTAAGAGTTCCCCCTCTTGTAAAAAAAGGCACAGTAATGCTTTTTACACTAATATCAAAACTTATTAATACTAAAGCAGCTGCAATTTGAAAAGCAAACTTTGGAAGAGGTTTTAATCGTTTTATGTCATCAATTATTCCCATTATTACGATTAATGAGCCTCCAATTACTATCCCGATAACTCTTTTATCAAAACTTGAAAAATACAAACTGCATATTACAAAAGCAATATAAATGGCCAAGCCACCCATCCTTGGCATGGGTTTATTATGTATCCTTCTTTCATCCTTTGGTACATCTATTGCACCTAATTTATAGGCTAATTTTTTAACAACAGGTGTTGATAGTGCTGCAATAACTAAAGATAATAAAAATACTCCTGCATAACGAAACATTTTTTCACACCCTTATTTAAAATTGTTCAAAATCATTTTAACACAAGAGGGAGTTTCCTACAAATTAATATACGTAAAAAAGGTGCATATCATTGCACCTTTTCATGACATTATTAGTATGCGAAATTTCCTGCTAAAGAATCATCCTCATCTATCCATTCCTGTACCTTTACTATTCTATACTTATCATCGCTATCTCTTATAATTACCTGTTCAATACCAGAATTTATAATCATTCTTTTACACATTGTACAGGAGCTTGCATTACTTACTAGTTCCCCTGTTTCCACATCCCTACCTACTAAATATATGGTTGCTCCTATCATATCCCTTCTACTTGCAGATATAATACAGTTAGCTTCTGCGTGAACTGATCTACATATTTCATAATTTGAACCCCTTGGTATATTCATCTTCTTTCTAATACAATATCCTAAATCATTACAATTTGCTCTTCCCCTAGGAGAGCCTGTATATCCAGTTGATATAATTTCGTCATTTTTAAGGATTATTGCACCATAATTTCTTCTAAGGCATGTACCTCTTTCAAGTACAGTCTGTGCAATATCTAAATAATAATTATGTTTATCCCTTCTATCCATATACGCCCCTCCAAAAATTATTTTTTTCATGCTTGCTTATCTTATTTAGGATTATATCAATAAATACATTAGCTTACAATTATTTTTTATATTTCAACTCACTTAATATGCTGCA